>JBBDZU010000001.1:0-7631 GCA_040900055.1 Saccharimonadales bacterium (SeqCode)
CACCACAAAAACTTTCAGCATTTAGCTATTGGCCTTAAGCTATATTTATGGATATACAAAAAAGATTCTTACACGACAGAGCTGTGCTTTTACTTATTACCCTTATGGCTTTTTTGTTAGTTATTGGGGTTAGCTTAATACTCTGGCGCTTTGATGTATCTAAAAACCCGACGATTATCGTATCTTACAAGCCTAATGTGTCGGCCTCGAACTACGTAAGCGGCAAACCAATTGATATTTACGCCATTGCCATTTTTATGGTGTTTAGCGCCGTCGTCTCGGTAGCCACCGCCTGGCGAGCCTACACCATTAGGCGATATGTGGCTGTCTTTATCCTAGCGTCTACCATCTTTTTACTTATTTTAGCGACCATTGTAGGTAATTCCCTCATATCACTCCAATGAGTGGAACTTATCATTTATCAGATCACATTAGCCAAATTATTTACCAATTATCATTTTTCAAACATCTATAAATGGTCAATGAAAACTAATTGATAAATTGTTAAACGGTAAGTGTAAAATTATCTTATGCGCGTGGTAGAAATCCCTCAGCCGGCCGAGCGGGATATACACTATCGGCTGTTTGAGATATTGCCGGGCGCTCTTACTTGGCTAATACTGCTACTGCCGGTAATTTTAGGTAAATATAATCCCAAACTAGCCGCTTACTTTATAGTTTTATACCTGCTTATTTGGTTTGCCAGGGCAATTGGCTTAAATATTCGCTCTTTTCAGGGCTGGCGGGTTATGAACCAGCACCGACGTTTGCCATGGAAAAAGCTCAATAACGACCTACAACTACTGGCCGCAAAGTCCAAAGATGCCCCAGATTGGCATGCCCGAAACTTAGAACGGGTCCGGCTCAAGCTAGGCAGTAACCGTATTAAACCCAAAGACATTTATCACGCCGTGATTATTGCTTTTGTTGATGAGTCCCGCGAGGTTTTAGAACCGACTGTCCAATCTGTTGTAGCGGCCGATTACGATTCTAAAAAAATTATGCTGTTTTTAGCTTATGAAGAAAGGGCCGGGGAAGCATCTAGGGACTTAGCCCAGAGCCTTATCGCCCAATATGGCCATCATTTCTTTCACGCCCAAGCTATTGGCCATCCGGCTGATATCCCCGGTGAGGTTATTGGCAAAGGCGGCAATATTACCTTCGCCGGCCGCCAAGCCGCTAAATTTATAAAAGACCAAAAGATTGACCCTATGCATGTGCTAGTGACTACACTTGACTCGGATAATCGTCCAGATAAACAGTATTTTGGAGCACTAACCTATACCTATTGTTCTACCGAAGACCCCAGGCACTCCTCTTATCAGCCTATACCAATGTTTTTAAACAATATCTGGGATGCACCAGCTCCAATGAGGGTAATTGCCACTGGTAACTCCTTTTGGATGATTATTCAAGCTATGCGGCCACACAGTTTGCGAAACTTTTCGGCCCACGCACAGCCCTTGGCGGCACTGGTTGACACTGATTTTTGGAGCACCCGGACAATTGTAGAGGACGGCCACCAGTATTGGCGCACCTATTTTCGCTACGATGGTCATCACGAGGTCTATCCAATCTATGTGCCCATCTATCAAGATGCGGTGCTTACCTCTAATTATTTAAGAACGCTTAAAGCCCAATTTATACAGATTAGACGCTGGGCCTGGGGGGCGTCCGACATTGCTTATGTAGCCTATAACGGCTTTATTCGAAAGTCGCAGATTCCAAAGCATAAGGTAGCTGCTAAGTTTCTAAGACTTTTGGAAGGGCATATCAGTTGGTCTACTGCGCCGCTCATTTTACTGTTTTCGGCGCTAATACCGTTTTTTCTAAACCCTGAAAGTTATTTAACTAACCAGTTACCCCAGGTGGCCAGCCGCTTACAAACCGCGGCAATGGTGGGTATTTTGATAACGTTATTTTTAAGTATGAAGAGCTTGCCGCCTAAGCCGGAACGCTATAAGCGCCGCCGGACGCTCTGGATGATCATTCAATGGATTTATCTGCCGCTGACCACTGTAACCTTTAGCGCTTCGGCGGCCATTTACTCCCAAACTCGTCTAATGTTTGGGCGCTATTTAGGCAAGTTCGATGTAACCGAGAAAGCTGTAAAAAAATAAAGTTCAATTAAAAACCGACCGCTTTATATGGCCGGCCGGCGATTTTACTGGGTAATTTAGCTGTTTAAAGCCGTTTGGCGAACCTTTCTGATACGGGTTTGCACTGGCTTGCCGCTGGATATCTCCTCGTAAAAGAGTTTAAAGCTGTCTAGCGGGGTACCACTTTTAGGGGTACTCAAATCTCGCCTCACTATTAACTGAGGCATGTTAGCACACTGTAAGAGCTTGTCAACCCCTGTTAAAGCTTATGTTTTGGGTTAGAATTCGAAATAAAGGGCTGCTGAGTAAGTGAGTCTAATGGTGGGTGCGGGGGGACTCGAACCCTCGACCTCATCCACGTCAAGGATGCGCTCTAGCCAACTGAGCTACGCACCCGCTATAAAAGCCGGGCTTAACCGCCTTTAGATTATACCAAGAGCCAGCTAGCTACTAGCATCATAAATGATATAAATCCTGCAAGTTTTAAGTTGTGGATAAAATAACAAAAAAGTACTAGCCTTTTATGGCTAGCCCAAGTATACTCTTTTTTGTAGGTTGAGTTTTGCCGATGTGTTAGCAAAACTAAGATTAGCTGAAGTATGGTTGCGAGATTACTTCAGCTTTTTTAAATGTTATGATGTAAATCTAGATGGATACCCCTAAATTAGCTGAAAACGACCATCGCCGCCTCGGTAAAGAGCTGGATTTATTTGTTTTTTCTGATTTAGTCGGCTCCGGTCTGCCAATGTATACCCCAAGGGGAGCGGTGCTGCGTGAACAACTTATGGCCTACGCTAACCAGCTTAGGGAAGAGAAGGGCTTTAATAAGGTATGGACTCCACATTTAACCAAAAAGGAGCTGTATGAGGCCTCTGGGCACTGGGATAAGTTTGGGCAGGAACTTTTTCTGGTCAAAAGCCAAGAAACCGATGATGAGCTGGTGTTAAAACCTATGAATTGCCCTCATCATGCCAAGATATACTCTAGCCAGCCTCGAAGCTATAAAGACTTGCCACTAAAGTTTTTAGAAACAGCCACAGTGTACCGTGACGAAAAGAGCGGGGAACTTCAAGGGTTAGCCAGGGTGCGGTCTATTAATATGGATGACAGCCATGTTTTTTGCCGCCCAGATCAAATAGAAGATATCGTTCGCGAACTCATAGAGGCCGCCCAGCAGCTTTATAAGACTCTGGGGATGGAGCTTAAGTTTAGGCTGTCTTTTAAAGATGATAGCGATGCCTACCTAGGCGAGCAATCATTGTGGGATAAAGCCCAGTCAACTCTGCTAAAGATAGCCAAAACCCAGAAACTACATTTTGAGACTGTTTTAGGCGATGCCGCCTTTTACGGACCAAAAATAGATTTTCTTGCCACGGATGTACTTAAGCGAATTTGGCAGGTAGCCACTGTCCAACTTGACTTTAATCAACCTAAGCGACTGGGTTTAAACTATACCGACGAGGATGGTCGAACACAGGTTCCGGTTATGGTTCATTGCGCTCTGCTGGGTTCCATAGAGCGGTTTCTAGCCGTCTATTTAGAGCATACCGAAGGGCGCTTACCCCTATGGTTGGCGCCTGAGCAGCTACGAATTATTAGTCTAAATAATCAAAAACCTATCTTAAAAATGGCTGAGGATGTTGTAAGAAAATCAGAGAACTTAGGTTTACGCGCCAAAATTGACGATAGTGATCAAACCGTTAATAAAAAAATCCTTAATGCCGAGGCGATGAAAGTGCCTTACAGTATCGTGATAGGCCCTAAAGAAATTGATACCCGTAAAGTAGCTCCTCGCTCCAGAGGTGATTTAGCCCAAATCCCAGAGCTCTCCATAGATGAACTATTGTCCAAACTAGCCGACGATGCCAAGAGTCGACGCTGAATTTCGGCAAAAGGTTTACCAGATTGTTGGCCGGATACCAAAAGGCCGGGTGATGACCTATGGACAACTGGCAGCGTTAGCCGGGGCGGCCTGGGCTGCTTGGGAAGTCGGCCAAATTGCCCACACCGGACCGTCTGATTTGCCGTGGCAAAGAGTTGTCAATAAAAGCGGCGGAATGGCTAGTGGCTATCCTGGCGGTATGGAAGGGCATAAAAAGGCCTTGATGGCCGAAGGTGTGACCGTAGACGATGAATTTAAGGTTAATATCAAGCAGTTGCTATGGCAGCCACCACACCAAAACCAAGACTCCTTGCTATAGTTGGCCCCACTGCCTCTGGCAAATCGGAGCTAGCCATCAAGGTAGCCAATAAGTTCAATGGTGAAATAATAGCGGCCGACTCCCGTACTGTCTATAGGGGGATGGATGTGGGCACAGCTAAACCAACAACTGCCCAGCAGCTTAAAATTAGGCACCACGGCCTGGATTTAGTAGATCCAGAGGACGACTTTAACGCTTATCAGTTTAAAAGGTATGCTTCAGGTAAGATAAAAGAAATTCAAAAAAGAGGCAATTTGCCAATTTTAGTCGGTGGAAGCGGTTTGTACATTGACTCGGTATTATTTGATTATAAATTCAGCCCAACTAGCCTGGAACGCGATAGCCAAAATCCCCGTCATCTAAAAAGGACTATTCAGCCAGCCACTAGAGGTGAACTAAGAGCTAATACATTGATTGTGGGCCTCAAGCAGTCTAGAGATGTCTTAAAAAGCCGACTCAACTTACGGATGGAGCAGATGATTAAAGAAGGCTTTATACAAGAGGTCGAGACAGTATCAAAACGCTACGGCTGGGGCAGTAATGCCTTGCTGGCTCCCGGCTATAGGGCCTTTCGCGATTATTTAGAAGGAACAATCAGCTTAGAGGAAGCCAAAGCCCGTTTTGTTCAATATGACTTAAACTTGGCCAAACGCCAGTGGACTTGGTTCAAACGCAACCCTCATATCCACTGGTTCACGGATTCCATGGAGGCCTTTGAATACATTTCTAAGGTGTTGAGTACAAAAAATATAGAAGCTTAGGTCGCCTCTGGTACAATAAATCATAGAGAGGTAGCGATGATCGAGCAACTATTTGGATCAAAAACGCGGGTAAAATTACTACAATTGTTCTTTACTAACCCCAACCGCTCGTTTTACGTACGGGAGATTACCCGTAAAGTTGATGAGCAAATCAATTCGGTCCGACGTGAATTGGCTAATCTCTTAAGCATCGGCATTATTACATCGGATGCCAACAATAACCGACTCTATTATGAAGTTAACCAAGACTACGAACATTACGGGGCATTATCGGCGATGTTTGGTGCAGCGCAGGAGCCAGCACTAGATAAACCGACCAAAGCCAAGACTAAAGCCAAAGTCTCAGTAGCGACTACCAGCGAACATCCGCTATCAAAAGATTTACGGGCAATTGGCCACATTGATTTGGCGCTTTTAACTGGCCAGTTCACACGTGACGAAACCAGCGGTGTAGATGTTCTAATTGTTGGTGATGTTAACCAGGCCAAGGCCGCCCGTTTTATGTCAGATTTGGAAAAATCAGAAGGCAAGGAACTCCGTTACGTCTTAATTCCCCTAGATAATTACAATTATCGCCTGCAAATTAACGACCGGTTTATTAACCAGGTGTTGGGTTCAAAAAAACAAGTTATACTAAGTAGCGTAGAGATACCTGTTAAATAAGGGAGAACCCATACCTTGGAGCTGCAATATTTCGGCGCTAATTGTATTCGAATAACTACCAAAAAATCGACGATTGTCGTTGACGATAATTTGGGCAAACTTGGCCTTAAAGCCATTACTAAGCCTACAGATATAAGCTTACGTACGTCTAAGGACTTCCCAGAAGCTAAAGAGGCCTATTTTAAAGCCGAAATGCCCGGAGAGTACGAAGTAGGCGGCTTTATCATCCATGGCGTAGCTGCCAGAGCCCATATGGACAAAGAAGACGAAACTAATACGGTTATCTACACTATTACGGCGGGCGACGTTAAAGCAGTTGTGCTGGGTCATATATATCCGGATTTAAGCGAAGAGCAGGTAGAACAGATAGGCCCGATAGATGTAGCGGTCGTGCCTATAGGCGGCAATGGATACACCCTGGATGGTGTTGGAGCCTTAAAAGTAATCAAGAAGATCGATCCAAACATCGTTATACCAACCCATTATGCTGATAAATCTATTAAATACGAGGTTCCCCAGTCCGACCTTGCCGAGGGGCTAAAGGGCTTGGCAATGGAGCCTACCGAGACGGTGGCTAGATACAAGGTTAAACCGGCCGATTTTGGCACATCGGCACACCTTATAGTGCTGGAAAGATCTTAGCTACTTTTGTGCCGACAAAAGTAGCGTAAAAACTCTCGGACATTCGAAAAGCTAGATGGTCGCTCACTCCTCAAAGCCGGTGAATCTGCGGAACGACAAGCGGTCCTTCATTCGCTGTCCAGCGGACTTCGGACAGTCCTCGATTCTGCCGGCTTCTCTTCACTTGCTCCCTCTGTTTTCTCAAGTCCGAACTGAACTTCTGTTCCCGGACCTATAAACTTCAAACAACAAACTATAAACTATTAAGCCAGGCCTTTTTTCTTTAGGGAGCGCAGGGCGTGGGTGCTTATCTTTAGCTTAACTTTCTTTCCGTCGACAGTGAGGGTTTTAGTTTGCAGGTTCGGCTTCCAAGTTTTTTTGGTATGACGCTGAGAAAAGCTCACATTGTGGCCGTATTGCTTGCCTTTTTTATCAAATTCTAGTCTTTGCATATATAGAAAAATTTAAGATTCAGGTGTTAATTCTATAGATTAGCAGCTTTTAAGTCAAACTACTTAAAACCGTTCCCGAAATGCTCCTCTTAACCCCTTAGACGGAACATTTTTTCTTCTTGACAATGGCCGACTATTGAATAATACTTATGTTCAGCCTAAAGCTAATAAAAATTTAAAAAAATGGCTCGGCAAAAAACTAAGATATGTCCGTCGTGTAGGCAAGCTTTCCGGGCTCGCCGTGACGCTATTACTTGTTCAAACCGCTGCCGAAAACGCCTCTACCGGGCTAAACAAGCTATGGTCTTTGAGGCTAAAAACCTCAAGGCCGAAGCCAAACAAGCTCTCCACCACCTAGAACAGTCTATTGAGAATAGGCTTTCCTCCCCAGGCCACCTAGAAAAAGGCTTCATAGGCGAAGAGACTACTACTACAGCTCCAATTACCACTTCACCCTCGTCAGCTCCACCAACTGTCTCTACACCCGCGCCATCACCCCTCAACCTCTCCTCTATACCTATACCTAAACCCTACAGCCCGCCTACCGGACAGGCAGGCCCCCCAGTAGCAGCTAGCGCTCCACCTCTTCCACTTTCCACCCCGCACCTAGCACCGAATGGGTCGCAAGCACCCCCTCCGAGGGTAGTCTCGCAACTAAGAAGTACTGGGCAAGCCCCCAAGCTCCAGGCGGTACCACTTCAGTCAACTCCTTTGAGCCCTCCACTCCCACCAGCCCCCAGTCTGTTTGCTAGCCAGGCAGGCTACAAACCACAAACTAACACCGCCTTCCAAGGCACCATCCCAGTTGCCAAGCCTATAACTTCAATTTTAAGC
>JBBDZU010000002.1:0-127662 GCA_040900055.1 Saccharimonadales bacterium (SeqCode)
GCCGCCGCCAAAAATTCCGTCCGTCCCCGCAAGAACACGGCGGAAGGGGGGTGTGGGGGGAATTCCGCCGTGTTCTTGCAAAAAATAGAGGCCAGCCCCACCGCCTGCTTTGTTAGAAGCAGAAGCCAGCAAAAAAGTTTTCTTTTCCTTTTAGAAGAAAAAATCCGGCGCGCGCAAAATCAGAAAAGCAGAGAAAACTTTTTTGCTGGCTGGCGAGCGTTAGCGAGCGGCGGCGGGGCGGCTTCCTTGGTCTGGTTTCGTTCAGCAGTTTTTGATAAAATAGGTTCTAGCCAAACTGTAAAGACACACCAAAGTTCAGCTGGCTGAACTTTGGTGCGTGCAGCTAACCAATTTTGTAAAATCGTGCATAAGCTGAGCTTTGCAAAATTGAGAGGAGAAACATAGGCTTAGGTTGGAGCTTTTGCTTATTGGCAAAACGAGATAGAGCCGCAAGTTTCGACGAGCCCCGGTAGCTCAGTGGATAGAGCAGGAGACTTCTAAGCTCAAGGCCGTAGGTTCGAATCCTACCCGGGGTACCATTTCATAAGCCTCATAAGGTGGGGCTTTTGAAATGGTTGCTCGCGATAGCGAGTTTCGAACCGTTAAGGTTCGGTCATCAAAGCTGCCCGCAGAAGCTCGCTTCGAGGACGGCTGCAGATGTGCGCTCACCCTACCCGGGGCACCACGTAAATATTAAAGCCTCCCAGGTTGCGGATCGACATTTTTCATGAGATTACCTCTTCAATAGCTACAAGACTTGCTTGCTCGAGCTTAAGTCCCTAGAATAAAAATAAGCATGGCCTCGGACTCTGAACAGCTCAAATTATTTCACCCGCCTATTAAGGTAGAACTGGCCCACCCTCCTGCGGTCGAACCTATTATGCTTGAAGGTGCGGATAAGCCTGAGGTTGTTAAAAAATTAGCAGCGTCTGCTCAAGAGCTAGGAGATATCGCCGTAGCCGAAACATTTTCTACTCGATAATTTAGTGGCCTCACCTCTGAAATAGTGCTAGAATTTAGGCCGATACGGCGAACGTAGCTCAGTTGGTTAGAGCGTCTGCTTGTGGAGCAGAAAGTCGTGGGTTCAAATCCCATCGTTCGCCCCAAATGCTGTAACGTGGTCGGGGATGCGGGATTTGAACCCACGACCTCCGCGTCCCGAACGCGGCGCGCTACCAGGCTGCGCTAATCCCCGTCAAATAGCTACTATATCATTACAAAACGGCTAGCTTTACCAATAGTGCTTAACCTGTTATAAAGCAGGGTGTGTTAAAGAAACTTTCTCGGCAAATAATTGATAGCCTGAAAAACTCTGCTCGTATCATTGAAAAGGGTTTATCGGTTTTTAAACGCAACCCGCAAATAGCCGCTTATCCTTATGTGGCCGCCCTCTTTATTGCTGCTACCTTGCCGCTGGCTACTGGTTTAATGCTGGGGCTTTGGAACCGGTTTTGGCGCTCTTCTTTATTTTCTATAACAGAAACCGCCCCACAAAATTTCCGTATACTGCTTGGTATAGCTTCGTTTTCGTTTTTTTATACGGCTTTTGTCAGTGCATATTTTAGCTGTGCTGCTTCGGCTTCGGTTTTGGCCAGGCTTGAAGGACGACCAGTTTCTTTTCTGTATGGCTTAAGGCAAGTGATGAAGCGATTTTTTAGAGTTACCAAATTTGCAACCCTGGCCATTTTCTTCTTTCCCTTGGGTATACTGGCTCAATACAAAAAGCTGCCTAAGGGCATTTTCGGAGTAATTTCTAGTTCTTTTTCATTGCAGATACCGCAAGTTGCACCGGAAGTTATCCGCGGTCACGACGGCGTAAGAGTTTCTGTTGCTAATGTAGTGGAAACATTTAGAAGAGTTAGGTACGAGGCCGTAATTATCCGTATTAGCACCATTTTGGTCATTTTAATATTGGGCGTAGTAGCATTTTTGCCCAAATTTATTGAGAGATTCTGGTTAGAAGACAATAGCGCTCGGCTGGTCGGCTGGTTAGCCAGCTTTATGCTAGGAGCGGTAGCTTACATTACCGTTAAAGTTATTAGCACGGTTATAACAACTACGCTTTATTACGAAGCCAAAACCAAAAAATAATGGTCGGGGAGACAGGATTCGAACCTGCGACCCCCGCGTCCCAAACGCGGTGCGCTACCAGGCTGCGCCACTCCCCGTGGCAGGGGATAATTATAGCCCAACCCCTGTTAAACTGCTAGTCCTGCCTATTTGGCAAATTCAATGGCGCGAGTTTCTCGAATCACATTGACCTTAATGGTACCTGGGTATTGCATGGTTGACTCGATTTTATTGGCCACATCGCGAGCCAACTTGATTGCCTGAAGATCGTTGATGTCTTTAGGTTGAACAAATACTCTAACTTCCCGTCCAGCAGAAATGGCGTAGGCTTTTTCGACACCTTCAAAGGTAGCAGCAGCGTTTTCTAAATCTTTCATGCGCTCTACGAAATTCTCGGCGCTAATATTGCGCGCTCCAGGCCGAGCACCGGAAATTGCGTCGGCCACCCGGATAATTAATGCTTCTAGCGTGGTAGCTTCCATATCATCGTGATGGGCTTCGGCAGCGTGGGCAACCTCTTCGGGAGCTCCATATTTACGCAGCATCTCACCGCTTATATGGTGGTGTTTGCCTTCGACCTTGTGACTTAAGGCTTTGCCAAGATCGTGAGTCAAAGCAGCATATTTAACGGTCTTAACGTTAGCGCCTAGCTCATCAGCTAAAACACCGGCTAACTGGGCCATTTCAATACTGTGTTTTAAGACATTTTGTCCATAGCTGGTGCGATATTTTAATTCACCAAGTAGCTGCAAGATTTCTTTAGGCACACCTACCAGCCCAACTTCGCGAGCGGCATCCTCACCAGCGCGCATCACATCTTTTTGAACTTGCTGCTGGGCTTTTTCGACTACTTCTTCTATACGACCTGGGTGCACTCTACCGTCTTTAAGCAACATTTCCATGGCTTGACGAGCAACTTCGCGCCTTACCGGGTCAAAAGAAGACAGCACTACCATGCCGGGAGTTTCATCCACTAAAATGTCCACGCCAGTAGCTCTTTGCAAGGCTTGAATATTGCGGCCCTCTTTACCAATAATCCGGCCCTTCATTTCTTCGTCTTCAAGCTTAACTGCCGTAACGGTTCGTTCGGAGGTCACCTCGGAGGCCATACGCTCCATAGTAGTGGCCAAAATTACTGCGGATTTTTCTTCGGCCTCGTCTTTGGCTTCGTTTTGCAATTTGGCGACCAAGCCCATTAAATCGTTTCGAATATCGCGCTCGGTCATTTGCATAAGCTTTTCGGCTGCCTCGGTTTTAGTAAGCTTGGCAATCTTTTCCAGCTTTTCTTGCTGCTTGGTACGAATATCGCGGATTTCGTTCTTTAGTTCTTCGACCTCTGCCTCGGCTTTGCGCAAGCCCTCCGAACGTTTATCTAGTTCGTCGAGTTTTTTATCAAGGGTTTCTTCGCGATTTATCAACCGTTGCTCGACTTCTTTTAGCTCGGTTCTTCGTCTTTGCTCATCTTTACGAGCCTCTTCGATTTTTTTATCAGCTTCCTCGGCAGCTTTTCTACCAAGCACTTCAGCTTCTTTTTTGGCCCTGGCTAGTTCTTTTTGAGCAGCATCGGCGCTTGCCGCTCCTTGTTTACGGCTAACCACTACGGCACCGCCGGCTCCAGCAGCCAGCCCAACCAGTGCCAACACTATTGTTATTGGCTCCATATCAATCTCCCTTCGAAACAAACCGTGCCACCCCAAAAGCATCACTATCACTTCTTTAGCTTGGTGCAACGGTTAGAATATCTAAATTAGTTTAAGAATAAGAATGGACTCCCCAAACAGAAAATCCTATTAAGTAATATACGGCGACGTTATATTTTCGTCAACGAACGGTTTATTTTAAAGACTTAAACCTGGCTGTTTCCTTAGACCAGCGAGTAACCGTTGCTACGCCCACGCGAAGTTCATTAGCGACTTCATGCTGAGTCTTGCCAGTTTTTAATTTTTTAATGATTTCCAAGCGTCGGGACAACGCCCGGCGTTCATGAGCTGTGGTCAGCCCCTGCAAATAACTTTCAAGTGCGTCTTTGTCTTTTATTGAATGCAATAGCCAAACTAGCTCTTCAAACTTCTTCATACTCAATCTCCTTAATTCTCAAACCCCTAAACCCCTCTATACTCATATACTAGTATACTAGTACGTGAGTATAGATATCAAGGTTGTCTGATGCTTTTTTGCATCTTTTCTGTTTACTTTGGGGTCGTTGTCTTAGCTGGCGCACCGTAGTCTGGCATGGCGACGTTGTCGGTTTTGCCCCCTAGTAAATCTTTGATTCCGGTTTTTATCCAATCTTCACCGGAGCTCGCTGCTATAGGAATATTTAGCCCGTAGGCCAGGGCATTGCCGGCACTTAGGCCTATTCTTAGCCCGGTGAAGCTACCCGGCCCTTTAAAGCAAACTATCCCTTCAATGTCTTTTAACGATTTACTTGACTTGTTAAGTAATTTGTCCAGCTCCTTATGGATGGTTGTGGCTAATTCGCGGTGGGCTTGCCATTTCTGGTAAGCCAGTTGGTTGTGGCTCTGAAACAACCCTATTTCGGCTTGGGGCTTGTCGGTGCGGATAGTTAATATAGTCATGGTCGGCTGTTTTGCCACTGGCTTTCTACTTTAGTAATTAAAACCGATTGGCTCCCCGGATACGCTATGGTTAAAAGCCTTTCATCTGGGCTGGTGGCTGTTGGTTGAAATTCAATACTTAGTCGGTCGGCTGGTAATACCCCTTTTACAATATGGCTCCACTCAATAACTGTAATAACATTAGGGTTCCCGATGGATTCGACTAGTTGAGCCGCCAGCACGCCAGGGTCGGTTAGTCGATAAAAATCAAAGTGATGAATTTCCAGATCGCCGCGGCCTTGATAAATATTTTGCAATGTAAAGGTTGGGCTAGTGACGGTATTTTTACTTTTTAAACCGTTCGCTAAGCCACGAACGAAGGTGGTCTTGCCACCGCCCAAGTCCGAGACCAATTCCACCACCTGTCCACCCTTTAGCTCCTGCCCCAGCAGCTGCCCGAGCCGCTCGGTATCGGCGGAACCTGTGGAGGTGGTTTGCCATGTCATGACGGTACTCATACGCCCCGTATAGTAGCGCGGCCGAACCAACAGCCGCAAGCGTGCCCGGATGCAGTGGTGCAGGTTGCGAGCTTGCGGAAGCAGGGGTAGCTCCCGTGGTAGAAGCGCCTTGGGCTGACCCTTCCCGGAAGTTGGTGGCGCTAGCACCGGCCCCTTGGTCAACTATATTAGCCGAAGCCGGGGTTAGGTTATTGGTCCAATACCACTTGCCCAGCGCCAGAGCCCAAGACTGCCCTTCTTTGGCTTTGCCGTAAGCTTGGGTTTGGCTAAGTATTTCTTCCCCGGCCCCGAGTAAGCTAACTAGGCCGCCGCTATTTGTCAGGGTTAGGTTAGTGTCTTCGGAGAAAAAAGCTTTAAAGCTCTTGGCGGGCAGCTTTGTGCCGGCTGGAAATGTAAAGCGATGCTTAGAAGTTAGACCGGCTTCCAAAATATGGCCGGACAGGTCGAATTCCTGGGCGTTAGGATTATAAAGCTCAATAAACTCGTCCTCGGCGTCGGTTTGGGGTGAGGCCGGGTTCGGCAAAACTTCGGTTATTAATGGCGCCGACAAACCGTTGTTGCTAGCGACTCCGCCGCTAATTTGGAGACTCTTAATGGTGGCTCCAGGTTCGGTACCGGCCGGCATTAAACTAATAGCACTGGTATCGACCACCGTCGAGGTGACATTAAGTTGGCAGGGGTCACTGCTGTCGACGGTAGCGGCTTGCCACTTAAAACTGGGCGGTGGAGTAGAGTTTTGATAACGGTAAGCAGCATAAGTTTCCTTAGCCGCAGTACTTGTGGGTACTGCGCTTATCATTTCCGCCGTATTTGAACCAGTGGTCCACGATACTGAATCAACGGCATCTTGTGTCAACACGCCTCCCGAAAAGCTAACATGAACTAGCTGCAAAAAGCCACCGGAATCTGTTAGGCTAACCGATAGATCGTCAGTTACCGCCGCGCCGCAAGTTAGCCCACCATCAGCACTTAGCAGTAAAGATTGGCCAACAGCCAAATTGCCGGCCGGCAGCTGCTGGGTGGAGCTAGAAACTCCCGATGCTACCGGATTAACATTATTAAACCCATAAAGCCAGTAATTGCTTAGGTCGGAAATCAATGAGCCGCTGTTATTAACTAACATTATGAACTCACTGCCGGTAACTTTTAACTTAGCTAGGGAGAGACCAGCCGGTACAGCCAAGGGTGGCGGCGACACCGAAAAGACTTTAAATGGAGCCAAAGCTATAAAAGTAAGATAAATTAGTCCCACCCAAGAAATAAATCTTGGACGTCTCATTATTTGAAAAGTCTATTCAAATATTGCACGGTATGCAAGCAGTAGCATCTTGATAAAACAGCGCTATACTAAAAACATGTTAAGGTTAAGCGCTTCGCTGCTAAATAAACCGGTAGTCAGCTTGCGCACCGGTGGCAAGCTAGCTCAGGCAATTGCGCCAATTATTAACCCCCATAACCTAAAGATCTCAGGCTGGTGGTGTAAGGGGGCCGGCAGCAAGCAGCTGGTACTTTTAACAGAAGATATCCGCGAAATTATACCAGCGGGCTTAGTCGTTAACGACGATGACGCTCTAACTGATCCGGCTGACTTAGTCCGCCATAGCGAGATTTTAAACATTCGTTTTGAGCTAATAGATAAAGCGGTCAAGACTAGACGCCATAAATTGGGTAAAGTTAACGACTATAGCTATAACGACGGCATGTTTATCCAAAAACTCTATGTAGCCAGACCGTTAGTTAAAGTCTTTACAGCCGAAGACACTTTAATAATCGATCGTGAGCAGATCCTAGAGGTTACTGACAAATTTATCCTAGTCCGCGACAGCGAGGTTAAGGCCGCGGAAGAAGAACTAGCTGGAGCCTTTGAGGCCATACCAACTTAAAAGTCTTTGTAGTGCTTAGCCAGACTTTCTTTAACCATTTGATAGTCAAATCCTTGACTAGTTAAGTATTTAACGAGTTTTAGCGGTTTGTTGGCGTAGCGGCTAAGCTTGCTCTTTTTTTCGACTAATGCATTTAGCCTGTCGGATTCACCTTCTGACTTCTCCAGTACTTCATCAACTATTTCCCTGCTCACGCCTTTTTTAAAAAGCTCAGCAGCAATGGCCCGGTTACTTTTACCCTTGCGAGCTCGAAGATCCACCAACCATTTGGCGTAGCGCCGGTCATCCAGGTATTCCCTGTCGCCAAATTCTTCAATTAGCTTTTGGGCGTGTTCTGGCTCGACCTTCTTGCGGTAAAGATAATCTTTTAGCTCCCGGGTGGAGTGAGGACGGGTCAACAGCCACTCCAGTGCTCTTTGCCGGAGTTTGCCATCGGCTGAAAGCTTTTTAAATTTTTTAACCTCAGCCTCACTAAGCTCATCATTCTTTTTGACTTTATATTTAACTAGTTCATCCAAGCTCAGTGAGAAACTATATTTGCCGTCAACAAAGACACTCACCCGTTGCGGGTTTCTTGCCTGCTTTTTGATAACCGTAATTTTCATTTAGGAGTTATAGCGACTCCAGATGTAAACCAACATCAGTGCTAGCCATATGACTTCGACAATAATGCCGCGCCGGCTTTCACTCCATTGAATAGCTATGTGCCAGCGGCTGAAAGTACTCATCTGCTCCGTGGTAATTTTGGAACGCTGTTGTTTAAAGCGGAAGTATCGGGCTCCCCAAACCAAATCCGGTGAAGTACTTATAAAGGCGCTCCAAAAAACTAGCCAGCCGGAAAACTTATCACGTAGAAGTAAGCTTAAGCTGACTGTTAGCAAAGTAGCCATAAAAATTTCGGCCCACACCTCATTCTTCTTAAGTTTGGAGTGGGGCAAGCTGTCGAGAATAAAATGCGACACTAAAGCGATTGGCAAAGCCCACCACGAGTTAATCGTGATTGCTATAGCCGCGCCGGTAGCAGCATGATTGACGGTAGTCACAGTTCTATTTTACTCGGCTTGGGCAGTAGCTAAAGTCTCGGCAGCAATTTTGTCTAAAACTTTGGGGTTGTCGCGCAAATATTGCTTGGCGGCTTCGCGGCCTTGGGCAATTTTTTCGGACTTGTACTCATACCAAGCACCGCTTTTATCCACCACATTATGAGCAGCTGCCAAATCAATGACATCGCCTTCGCGGCTGATACCCTCGTTATACATGATGTCGAATTCGGCTTGCCTAAACGGCGGCGCCACTTTGCTTTTAACGACTTTAACCCGGCAATGGTTGCCAATAACCTCGTCGCCGGATTTTATTTGGGCAATTCTGCGAATGTCCATGCGAACGGTAGCGTAAAACTTAAGGGCGTTGCCGCCGGTAGTCGTCTCTGGGTTGCCAAACATCACACCAATTTTCATGCGCAGCTGGTTTACAAACACTACCGTGCATTTGGAGCGCGAAATTATACCGGTTAGTTTACGCAGGGCCTGGCTCATCAAGCGTGCCTGGAGTCCCATGTGAGCATCGCCCATGTCGCCTTCTATCTCGGCCTGGGGCACCAGCGCCGCTACCGAATCAACCACCACAATATCAACGGCATTAGACCTCACCAGTGTTTCCACAATTTCCAAGGCTTGTTCGCCGCTATCTGGCTGAGAGATTAACAAGTTGTCGATATTGACGCCCAGGCGTTTGGCATAGGCGGGGTCTAGGGCATGCTCGGCATCAACGTAAGCGGCCGTACCGCCGGATTTTTGAACCTCGGCCACCACATGCAAACACACCGTCGTTTTGCCGGAACTTTCCGGCCCATAAATTTCGATGATACGGCCTTTGGGAATACCGCCGCCCAAGGCCAAATCTAAGCTGATGGAGCCGGTGGGGATAGTCTCTACATCAATTCGGTGGGCGTCGCCCAGCCGCATAATCGAGCCCTTACCGAACTGTTTTTCAATTTGATCGACTGCTAATTTTAAAGCTTGGTTTTTGCCGCTAGGCACAGGTGCCTGTGCGGCTTTAGCTTTTTTAGCTGGCATTTATAAGTCCTTTAAAAAAATAATTTAAAATATATTGGCTAAGTATACAAGCAAGCGCGAACTTTAGAAAATGCTGGCGCTTAAAAGCCCGCTACGCTCAAACTTGAGCCTCTTGTTATACTAAAGCATATGCGCATTAGCGACGCTACTTTGGTGGAACTGCTAAAAGATAGTAAAAAAATCACCAAAGAGCAAATAAATTCCCTGCTGGAGCAGCAAAAGGGCCAAAACCGACCGCTCCAGGAGCTGGTGGAAGTAGCCAGCATCTTGCCGGAAAAAGACTTAGCTAAGCTGTATGCCCAAAAAATTAATGTGCCGTTTACCGAAATTAATCCGCGCAATCTTAAAAAAGAGGTTTTAGCTCAAATCCCAGAGCGTATCGCCCGCCAGTATAATGCCGTTTTGTTTGAGGTTGGTGCCGATGGCACCAAGCACCTGGCTATGGAGGACCCCGACGATGTTCAGGCCATCAACTTTTTACAAAAACAATTAGGCCCACATCTTAAACTATACCTGGCCACTAAAACAAATATTTTGGCGGCCCTTGACCAATATAGCGGCAGCCTAAGTAGTGAATTAACCGAAGTTATTGCCAATGAGGGCACTACCCAGGCCACCGAAGAAGAGGTCACCGAGGCCGAGGTGGCCGAAGATTCGCCGGTGGCCAAGACCGTTAACCTGCTCTTGGAGTACGCTATCAAACAAGGCGCTAGCGACGTCCATATCGAGCCGCGCGAAGACTATGTGGCGATTCGCTACCGGATTGACGGGCAGCTGCGCGAGGCCAATAAACTGCCCAAGAAAATTTTGCCAGCACTGGTTAGTCGCATAAAAATCCTAAGTAATCTTAAGATCGACGAACGTCGAGCGCCCCAGGACGGCCGCTTTAAAGTGGTGGTCGGTAGTGGTGAATATGCCCTGAGGGTCAGCACCTTGCCAATTGTTGACGGCGAAAAAGTAGTCATGCGAATTTTAAACGAGTCGGCCAAACCGGCTACCTTACCGGAACTAGGATTCTGGGGCATTAACTTAGAGCGTTTAGAACAAGCCATGAGCCGGCCTTACGGCATGATTTTATTTACCGGGCCGACGGGTTCTGGAAAATCGACCAGTTTGTTTAGCATTTTAAGCCGGCTTAACCAACCGGTTGTTAACATTTCGACCGTGGAGGATCCGGTGGAATATAAAATTCCGGGGGTTAACCAAGTGCAAGTTAATCCGCTGGCGGGCATGAACTTTGCCAATGGCCTGCGGGCCTTGCTGCGCCAAGACCCCAATATTATTATGGTCGGCGAGATACGGGACGCCGAAACTGCCCGGCTAGCCACCCAGGCCGCCCTAACCGGCCATTTAGTCTTTTCAACGCTGCACACTAACAATGCCGCCACTTGCCTGCCGCGGCTTTTGGATATGGGTATTGAACCGTTTTTAATTGCCAGCACCGTTAAAGCGGTGGTTGCTCAGCGGCTAGTTAGACGCCTAGCCCCCGAGACCGCCGAAGCCTACCAGCCCGACGAAGCTATGCAAAGCCGTATCCGGACCTCTTTTGGTATAACCGATGAGGCCGCTATGGCCCGGATTCACCAACTAGAGCAGCAAGCTACGGCCGGCGGCATTGGCCAAGCACCAGGTGGCGGCCAGTCGCTGGCCGGTAATGAGGCCTCAACCGACGACCATGCCATAAAAAGGCTATGGCGCTTAAATAAAGACGGCTCACCCTTGGCCTTTAGGGGCAGGGTCGGTATTTATGAGGTTTTGCCGATTTCTGAGGCCATATCTGCGCATATTATTAAAGGCACCTCGGCCGAAACCATCCAAACCGAAGCCACTAAGGAAGGCATGGTGACCATGCAAACCGATGGCCTAATAAAAGCCCTGCGTGGCCAAACTACTTTAGAAGAAATTATGAGAGTAACCAGCGAAAATTAATGGCCGAGTTTACCTACCAAGCCCAAAATGCCGCCGGGCGACACTTGTCTGGCGTTATCACGGCGGACAGCCGCCAAGCAGCGGTTAGCTTGCTAAGAGCCCAAGGCAACCAGCCACTATCGGTTAAGCAAGCAAAAAGAAGCTTGCTTAGATTAAACATTACCAAAGGCAAGGTTAAGCTTCGCGATTTGGTCATCTTTACCCGCGAACTTTCGACCATGGTTAGCGCCGGCGTAGCTCTACCTGCTGGGTTGGAGACCTTAGCCGCCCAAAGCGAAAACAAATATTTTAAGGAAGTTATCGAGGGTTTAAACGCCGACATCAAAGCCGGCGCACCACTGTCGGAGGCCATGGCCAAGCACCCCCAGGTTTTTAGCGATGTTTATATCAATATGGTCGGAGCCGGCGAGGCCGGTGGCATCTTAGACGACATTTTAAAACGCCTGGCTACCCAGGTAGAAAAAGATGCCACCATCCGCAAAAAAATTCGCTCGGCCATGGCTTATCCGGTAGTAATTTTAGGCGTCACTGTTATTGCCTTTTTTATGATTATGATTTTTATCCTGCCGCGGATTGCTAAAATCATTACCGATCTAGGGGGTGCCGACGCCCAGCTGCCAATTTACTCGCGCCTGCTTCTATCGCTTAGCAGCTTTATGCAAAAAAATATCATTATTATTGTGCCAGCGATAGTAGCCTCTGCCTGGCTGCTTAGGCGTTACATTAAAACCAAACCAGGCAAGTACCGCTGGCATAGCCTGCTCTTAAAGCTACCGGTCATTGGCAAAATTGTTACCAAAATTGCCGTTGCCCGCTTTGCTAGGACCTTTGCTTCGCTAATGAGTGCCGGCGTTAATGTCTTGGTGGCGCTTGATGTAACCGGTAAAGCTACCGGCAACGTGGTCATCCAGGCCGAGCTGGCCAAAATCGCCGAATCGGTTAAAAATGGCCAGCCGCTAGGCAAGCTGCTGCTGGCCTCGGCTTATTTTCCGCCGGTTTTAGGCCAAATGATGTCGGTGGGCGAGGAAACCGGCAAAATTGATGAAATTCTAGTGAAGGTGGCCGATTTTTATGAAGAAGAAGTCGATGCCGTCATTGACGGGCTGGCCTCGATAATCGAACCGGTGATGATTGTGGTCTTGGGCGGGCTGGTTGGCTTAATCGCCGCGTCTGTGATGGGGCCAATTGCCAATATCTCCCAAAGCATTGGCGGCTAGTGCTTCACTTGACACTCTATGCGCTTGTGGTTAATAATCTAGCTTGAAAGAACTAAGGAAGTTCTTGAAACATTTAAGCTGAAATTTAAGAAGGGTGGGCAACTCGAACATGATTTTACAAAAGACGTTAAAGCGCGGCTTTACGATAGTCGAGCTTCTGATAGTTATTGTCGTTATTGGTATTTTGGCGGCATTGGTTATCGTAACTTATAATGGGGTTCAGCAAAAGGCTCGTGACTCGGAGCGTAAAACCGACATTAACGCCCTAAATGGCCTAATCCAGACCTATAATGCCGAAAAGGCCTACTTCCCCTCCCTAACAGAAATGAACACAGACTCATTTAGAAGCACTAACATGAAGGGGCTGGACGCCGAGGCTTTGAAAGACCCCAAAGGCAGTGCCCAGACTCTAGTTGGCACTGCAGCCGCTAATTCGTATGCCTATGACGTTAAAAACGCTTCCGATGCCAGCTGTGAAGCAGACCCGACAACCTGCGCCAAGTACACGCTGACAGCTACGCTAGAGGGCGGTGGTACCTTTGCCAAGTCCGGCTCTAACTAAACGTTAATCCAGCTAAACGTTAATCCAGTTTTTGACTCATATCCGGCAACTCCAGTTGCCGGATATGTTTATAATGAGAGTTAAGCATGAGAGTAATGGACCGCCTCACCTCGCAGGAGCGACAAAAACGACACGGTTTTAGCATTGTTGAGCTGTTAGTAGCCATCATTGTCGGCGGCATTTTCGTGATGATACTTGCTCAGCTAATTAACATCTCGGTTTACACCGCTGTCAAAAGCCGCGACGTTACTCTTGCCAATGCCTTCGTGGAGGCCAAAAGTGAAGCCCTAAGATCTCAGGGTTATAACGCTATTTCACTAGGGACGTCAGATATATCTAGCGGCCTGCCATCTAAACTAAGTAAACCAAACAGCGCTTCTTTAGAGGTGACTCAACCATCTGAAGGCTTAAAGAAGCTCTACATTACGATATCTTATACCAACCAAGGCACAAGCCTTAGCTATAACTACACGACTTATATCGGAGAACTGGGTGTTGCGCAGTAGAGGCTCTAGGGCTGGGTTTACCATTGTTGAGTTAGTTGTAATTATCTCGATTACTTCAATTTTAAGTCTGGCTTTTTTTAGCGCGGCCTATAGCTATTTTGAGCTAATCTATAAAAATAATGCACTAATCGACATGACCGTTAGTTCCCAAACTCTGCTCCGTTCAACTGTCGAGTCGCTTCGATTAGGCGACGGCGTCCGGCAATCTTCCTCAATCACCGACCCCAATGCACCGGCTGACGGGTGGGATACATCCAATGATGATTTTGTAATTGTTATTGCAGTTCCGGCAATAAATGCTGCCCGCGACTATATTATCGACCCAAGCACCGGCAGCCCCTACATGAATGAGCTAGTTTATTACAAAAACGCCGCTACCTTAATGCAACGCTCGCTAGCCCACCCGGATGCTGCCGGAAACAGCTTAAAAACCTCCTGCCCCCCGGAGGAGGCCGTAAGTGACTGCCCTGCCGACAAGGAATTAGCCGAGTATGTGGATAGCGTCAGCTTTACTTTATATGACCAAGATGATGGCTTAACAACTGAACCCTTGCAAGCCCGCTCTGTGAAAATTGATCTAGTAATGAAGCGAAAAATTTTAGGTTACGAAATTAGTTTGGATAATTCTGTCAGGGCAACCTTGCGAAATTTATTTCAGGCACAAACTGGTGGTTAAAAGCTAGACTATGATGAAGTTAAAAATGCTCAACGCAACTAACCGCGGCCAAATTCTACCAGGCTTACTGCTGACTTTTCCGTTCTTATTGCTGATTGCGGCGGCTTATCTGTCACTGTCTACTACCAGTTTACACCTGGCCAGGCAATACCAGTTTCATACCCAGGCGCAGCTAGCCACCGATGCCGGGATTGACTTTGCAATTGCCCAGATCAACCAGGATGACAGCTGGGCGGGCACGACTGGCCAAAGCGAACTCCATAACGACAGTTCTATTAAAACTACCTACGATGCAAGCGTCGTAAATGTTGATTCCGATACCAAGACTCTAACCGTCACTGGACGCACCTTCTGGCCAGCAAACGCGGCGGCTGCCCGTTCATCGGTAACAGTTAAGGTTGATTTAAGGCCTGTTACGTCTGGTGGTTTTAGCTTAATTAGCGGCCAGGGCGGATTATTTATGAGTAATTCTTCGAAAATTGTCGGTGGTGATGTATTCGTAAATGGGATCATTAACCTGCAAAATTCGGCTCAAATTGGCTTAAGCACTAATCCGCTAAGCGTTCAGGTTGCCCACCAAGTTTGCCCAGTTCCAGCCGACGCCACCTACCCTAGGATTTGTGGTAGCGGCGAGGCTGGCCAACCTATTCAAATCCTAAATTCAGCTCTTATTTATGGCTCGGTTAGAGCCAACAATCAAGTAAGCGGCAGCGGTATGAGTAACCCTGGTCTAGTTGCCAGCTCTGGCGTAGAAATTCAAGCTTTGCCAACCTATGACAGGGTCGCTCATAAAGCTGCCGTAGCAACTACCATAACGGGCTCCAGTGCCTCTTGTTCTAGTGGCACCAAAAGCTGGTCTGCTAATACTAAAATTACTGGTGACGTGACCATTAGTAATACTTGCAAAGTTACAGTTGCCGGAAACATTTGGATTACAGGGGACTTGGAAGTTAAAAATTCTGGGCAGCTAATAGTAGCCGATAGCCTTGGTGCCACCAGACCAATAATTATGGTTGACGGCTCTGACGGTGCAAAATTTAGTAATAGTGCCGAATTACTAGCCAATGTGGCAGGCGCTGGCTTTGAAATAATTACCTTTTGGAGCACTGCGAGCTGTTCGCCTGATTGTGCTAATGTCACGGGGGTAGATTTATATAACTCCCGTAATGTTCCCACTATAGTCTTAAGCAACTCTACCCAGGGTCCTAAGGTGATTTTTTACGCATACTGGTCTCGCGTAGAGATCCAAAACAGTGGACAAATAGGCGCCTTAATTGGCCAATCAATAGAGTTAAAAAATAACGGCACCCTTACTTTTACGACTTCCGCTGGAGGTGGTAATACTTTTTGGGTGCCTAACGGTTATCGCCGCAGCTTTTAAAACCTTAGGCCGCTCGGGCGGCAGTTTTAGCTATCTGTTAATGGTATAATCGGTCTGATAAGGATAACCGAAATTAAAACTGATGGGCACCTCTAGTTTATACCTGCAAGAAACCTTATTTGGCTTGGATATCGGTCATAACAGTTTAAAAGTTATGCAGCTGGAAGCGGCAAGCGGCGGCTTTACTGTTAAAGGCTACGGCTTAATTGGCTATTCCGAGAAAGCCACCGCCGGCGGGGTAATTGTTAAACCAAACCTGCTATCCGAAGCCATCCATAAGTTATTTGCAGGCGGCCTGGTCGGCGAAATCACAACTTCACAAGTGGCCCTAACCCTACCAACAGCCCACACCTATAGCCGACCCATGAAAGTGCCCTTAATGGAAGCTGACGGCCTGTCAGAAGCCGTCCATTTGGAAGCCGAACAATATATCCCCCTGCCGGTCAATAGCCTCTATGTGGACTGGGAGATCTCTAACCGCAATCCAGATTCATTAGAACTTTTAATGGTGGCTGTGCCTAAGAATATTGTTGATAGCTACATGGTTTTGCTTGATATGTTGGAACTTGAGCCAACTTCGATTGAGCCGGCCGTTAATGCCGACGCTCGCGTGCTTAGACTAACTAACCCGCCCTCAGCCGCCTCCACAATTTTGATTGACTTTGGCTCGGTTACTACCGACGTGGCCGTTATTGACCGGGCCATTTCAGTTAACAGCACGGTTAGCTTTGGCAGTTCACATATCACAGATTTAATTGCCAAAAACCTAAAAATGTCCCCGGCCGAAGCCGACAAATTAAAATACACCCACGGCCTAAGTGCATCTGACAAGCAAACCGAGATCTTCTCGGCCATTAGGCCAATCCTAGACGCCGTTGTAGCCGAAGTCCGCAAAATTATCCGCTACTATCATGAGCATTCCGGCAAGGGCGGTCAAAAAATTAGCCAAATTTTAACTTGCGGCGGCGGCGCGGCCATGCCCGGTCTAAACCAATTAATTGGCCGCGAACTAGACTTGCCAACTCAGCTGCTTAACCCCTGGCCAATGATTGACTTTGGGCAGCTGCCAAAACCACCGACTGCCCAGTTCCCCGCCTATATTACGGTAACCGGCGAGGCTTGTTTAACTAAAGCCGAGATTGACAATGATTAATCTACTGCCACCAAAGTACGCCAATAAACTAAAGGTCGGCTTACGTAAAAAAAGTCTGGTACGGCTGGCCATGGCCAGCTTTGCAGCTATTTTGGTCCTAATTGCGATTTTCGGGATTGGTCTAGCCTCGATGAACCGGCAAACTAAGGCTGATAGCGCCCGCATTGATTCCTTGAAAAGTCAGCTCAAGGCCCAAAACCTAGAGCAAGTCCAAAAAGATGCCCAAATTATTTCCAGTGATGTACGGGTCATTAACCAGGTTTTAAGCCGCCAAATCAGCTTCTCGGCTTTGATCCAAGCCATTGGGCAGGTTATGCCCGAAGGCACTGTATTGACCTCGTTGACTTTAACCAAGATTGACGGGGCAATTGACTTATCGGCCAAGGCTACTAACCACACGGCTGCCAGCCGCATTGCCGCAAACTTAAATGACCCGGCCAATGGTTTATTTTCCAAGGTCGACATTATTAACATTAGCTGCAGTCCGGCCCAGGCAGATTATGAATGTAGCGTTAGTTTGAAGGCCTTGTTTAGCCCCGATGCCAAGGCTCGCTTTCAGAACGCTGCTAGCGGAGGAGGTGGTTAGATGAAATCCCAAAAGTGGCGGTTTATATCGTTTTTCGTGGTAGTTTTGTGCATATCAGCATATCTTAGTGTTTGGCTGGGTGGCTTGGCCATTTTATCTTCTAAATCCAGGCAGATGGTATCACTGAAGGCCGAGGCTTTGCAGCTTAATAGCCAATTAAGCAACCTAGCGGCAGCCAAAAGCCAGATTGAGCAGTACGGCTATTTTAAAGAGGTCGCTAAAACCGTTATACCAGCCGACAAAAATCAAGCCCAAATTGTTTTACAAATCGTCCAAATAGCCGATTCTTCCGGCATTTCGCTATCCAATATCACTTTCCCCAGCAGCACGCTTGGTGGCGGAACCGGCTCGGCTTTAAACACCGACGCCATTAGCCAAGCTAAACCAGTGCCTGGCATTGCCGGATTATATTCCATCGAACTAACAATTACGCCGCAAACCGGCAAAGACTTGCCACAGGCTCGCCAAGTGACTTATCCAAAATTAATCGATTTTTTGCGAAGAATCGAAAATAACCGCCATACTGCTCAAATTACTGAAGTTAACATCCAGCCGGAGACAGGGAGCCCCTACATTAATTTCACTCTAAAAACTAACGTCTTTATAAAGCCATGACTAAATTTGATATTAAATCTCTAAAAACTAAGACTGGCAAGGCAGCCCAAATAGTCCGCAGCCATGGCCTGCCTATTGTCGTCTTGATGATGTTGGTAGTTTATCTGTTTACAATTTGGCGGGTTAGCCAGCTGGCTCAGGCTGAGCCAGATACCACAGACCAAACCACCAAAGGGAGTATCCCTAGAGTCGATGAGGAGGCTATCCAAAAGGTCCTAAAGCTAGAACAAACTTCTGCTGAAATTCAAAGTCTATTTAACGCTGCCCGCAACAACCCTTTTTCTGAGTGATTAAGATTGCCTAAGCCCCGTCCTGGTAAGTTCGAACATATAGCTGTCTGGCTTCTAAAATTCGGCTAGCGTATTTGTGAGGATTAGGACAAAAAGCGAAAATAAAATTTTCCACCGCCCCGGCTGTCTCAACTGTCAGGGTGCCGTAGTTAAATATCATTGGCAAGATTCCGCGTTGCTCTACTTTAACGTCCTCGACATTAGACATTGAAAGATGGGCTACTTTTCGGCTAAACAATGCCGATTGAAGAACTTGCACCAAGCTTTGGTCGGTCACCACCATCCGACTTTGCCGGTAAACATAAACTGCTGCTAAAAAAACTAAGGCTAAAAAGGCAATGATAAAAATTGACCCACCAGCTAGTAAGCCAAATAAGCGTTCGGGAATCTTACCAGGTGTGCTGCCACTGATAGCAAAGGTTAGGCCGATTAAAGCCGCTAGCCCGGCTAACGCTACGGCGTAAATCCCAATCAACCCAATCGGATGGCGATATATCACCGTTACCAAATGTTCACCAGGTTCAATTAGACCTAAGTTTGATCTTGTACTCCCCACAGAGACCGGTTTTTCTTCAGGCATAACTCTCCTTACAAAAGGCTAGGTTGGTTTTGGGCTTTCGTCTTGCGCTTACCAAGATGATCATAAGCCCTAGGTGTAACTTTACGGCCTCGCGGCGTGCGCTCTAGCAGGCCAATCTGCATAAGGTATGGCTCGTAGAAATCTTCAATCGTAGAACGCTCTTCGCTAGTAAGCGCCGATAGGGTTTCCACACCAACCGGGCCGCCGCCGTGGTGGTCAATAATTACGCTTAGCAAATGCCGGTCGGCCGGCTCCAGTCCCAGATTGTCAATTTCCAGTAAGCCCAAAGCCTCTTTGGCTAGCTTTTGCTCGATAATGCCATCACCGTTCATGTCGGCGTAGTCACGTACTCGCTTAAGCAGACGGTTGGCGATGCGCGGCGTTAGCCTAGCGCGGCCAGCCAGCAATTTGGCGGCCTCATCGTCAATTGGCACTTTTAAGATTCCGGCCGAACGTTTGATAATTTTGGTAATTTCATCGGGGTTATAAAATTCCAGGCGGTGGATAATGCCAAAACGGTCACGCAGTGGTGCCGCCAGTGCCCCAGTTCGGGTAGTCGCCCCAATAATCGTAAACTTTGGTAAATCTAGCCGCAACGACCTGGCACTGGGACCTTTGCCTAGCATAATGTCGAGCTTAAAATCTTCCATGGCTTGGTAAAGTACTTCTTCAACCACCCGGGCCAATCGGTGGATTTCGTCAATAAATAAAATATCGCCATCGGCCAAGTTAGTTAATAGGCTGGCCAAGTCGCCGGCTCGCTCAACAGCCGGCCCGGAAGTTATTTTAATTTGGGCGCCCATTTCATTAGCAATAACAGTTGCCATAGTGGTTTTGCCAAGCCCTGGCGGCCCATAAAGCAAAATATGATCCATTGGTTCTGAACGTTTTTTAGCGGCCCCAATGGCTAGTTTTAAATTTTTCTTTAAGCGTTCTTGGCCAACATAGCTTTTAAAGTCTTGTGGCCTAAGGGTCTGCTCAAATTCAACGTCTGCCGGATCGTCCGTACCAGCCTCGTTAATGATTCTTTCAACCGCCATAGCTACATTCTATCAGTAGAGGGCAGCCTCTTTAGGCATCTTGGAGCCTTGCAATATTTTGACTACTGCTTCGGCTTCCAGCGTTTCTTTTTCCAAGAGAGCTTTTTTAAGCTGTTCTAGTTTAGACATATTGGCCTTAACGACTGCTCGGGCCCGGATGGTGGCCTCGGTAATTAGGGCCTCCACCTCCTCATCAATAACCTTGGCTGTTTCGTCGGAATATTGCCGTTCATGGACCAAACGTTCTAGCATCATGCCCTCATCGACATGGAAAACTTGGTTGCGCAGTTTTTTACCCATGCCTTGGTTAACGACCATCTCGCGGGCCAGTTCGGCAGCTTTTTGCAAATCGGAGCCGGCGCCGGTTGTCACTCGGTCAGGCCCGTAAACTAGCTCTTCGGCTACTCGTCCACCCAGCATGCGTGCTAAAACATCTTTAAACTCGATAATGCTATGAAAGCTTTTGTCTTCGGGCGGGATAAACCAAGTCACACCGCCTGTCGGGCCGCGCTGGATGATGGTTACTTTATGGACCATGTCACTATCTGGCAGCACATGTCCCACTACGGCATGCCCGGCTTCGTGATAAGCAGTTAGTTCTTTTTCTTTGTCGTTTAGGATCTTGCTTTTACGTTCGGGGCCAATGGCTACCTTTTCAAAAGCCGCTACGACGTCTTCGTTCTCAATAACTTTACGGTTGTGCCGCGCAGCTACAATCGCGGCTTCGTTCGCAATATTGGCTAGATCGGCTCCGCTTGAGCCAGCGCTTTTAGCCGCCAGCGACTCTAAATCCACCTCTTTACTTATTGGCTTCTCGCTAAAATGTATCTTCAAGATAGCCAGCCGGTCTTTGCGGTCTGGCAAATCGATATTTACCCGCCGGTCAAAACGACCGGGGCGCAGCAGCGCCGGATCCAGCACATCGGATCGGTTAGTGGCCGCCAGTACAATGACGTTTTGCCCCTGTTCAAAGCCATCCATCTCGACCAATATCTGATTTAAGGTTTGTTCGCGTTCATCGTGGCCGCCGCCCATGCCGCTGCCTCGGCGGCGGCCAACGGCGTCAATTTCGTCGATAAAAATAATGCAAGGGGCGTTTTTCTTAGCCTTATTAAACAGATCCCTTACTCGGCTAGCCCCTACCCCGACAAACATCTCCACAAACTCCGAACCGGATATTGAGAAAAATGGCGCATTGGCTTCACCGGCGACAGCCCGAGCCAGCAGAGTTTTACCGGTGCCGGGCTGTCCCACCAGCAGTACGCCCTTAGGGATGCGTGCCCCTACACCCTCAAACTTTTTGGGGTACTTTAAAAATTCGACAACCTCTTCTAGGTCCTGTTTGGCTTCTTCGTTGCCAGCAATTTCTTTAAAAGTAATTTTACCCTTGTCACTACCGTAAAGCCGAGCCCGGCTTTTGCCAAAACTTAAAGCTTGCTGGCCCTGTCCCTGGGCACTTCTAAACATCAAAATCAAGATAAAGGCAATAATTAGCACCGGAAGCACGCTGCTAATTAGGGTTATCCAAATACTGCCTTCTTTAGAGCTTGGTTTATTTTCAATTGTGACCTTACCAGGTTGAAGCCCCTGCTCGTAAACCGTGGCGCCATCTTCTTTAAAAGACCGCAGGGTCGGTTCTTCTTTGCCCTTAGGAGTAATTTCTAGCTCATTACCCTTTAAAGTAATTTTGCTAATTTTGCCGCTGTTAGCGTCGTTAATAACTTGCGATATCGGAACTTCTTTTAAAGGGCTGGGCTGGTTAAAGGCCGCGAAGCCAATTAAACCAAAAAGGACTAGTAAGATTATAAAACCGGCATTTTTAAAGCGGTTAGAACCTCCCTCACCACCTCTGGGACCACCGAGGCTAAACGGTTTTTTATCCATACCAAACTATTATATCAGGCGAAGCTCAAGGTGTTTTAATCTTGGCAAATTTAGCCCCAATAGATAAAAAGGCTTTACCTTTAATCGGGTATCTGCTGGGGACTGAGGCAGTTTTTAGATGAACCGTAAGTCTGTCTACCGTTTGCCTATCGTACGCAAGAGCTTTTTCTCTTAGCCAATAGATAACCAGCTCATTAGCCACATCTGTGGGCAGAGCAGAGAATTTCTGACGGTCGATAAGGCTATTTTTAGCTATTTTATGAGATATTGTCGCAATTGTTATATTAAGTTCCTCATCGATTTTTGCGACTTTTTCGATATTATTTAGGATCTTTTGCTTATCTTCAGTCCCTAGCCCTAAGCTTCGCAACCGATTTCGGAGATATTTTTCATCTGTATTAGTGATGTCTTCCTGCCATTTAAGCTTGTGGGTTTTGGCATATTTGAGCAAATCGGCCTTAGGAACATTAATAAGTGGCCTCTTCACATTTGGGTTTCGCAAAATTGCTACTAATCCACGCCAGCCGCTGCCTCTTAAAGTATTAAGCAGGGCTGTTTCAACTAAATCGTCCTGATGGTGGGCCGTAATAATCGCCCTGGCCTGATATTTGTGCTTAACCTGAATAAGATACTGATAACGGGCGTCCCGCGCTTTTTCTTCACTGGCAGCTTTACCTAACCGAGCTTGGCCGACTTCAACTTCCAGGCTTGCGGCTCTAGCCGTTTTAACTACTAATTTTTCAGCCGTTTTGGCGGCCGCGCCCTGAATACCATGATTAAAATGAGCAATTACCAGGTCCATGTTAGCGTGTTCGGCCTGTTTAGCCAGCAAATCAAGCAGTACCATCGAATCGACGCCGCCGCTCACAGCCACTACATACCGGCCCGCCGGGACATTAATTTCCATGACTTAATCTTATCCCAAGCCAGCCTAATTACTACTGTTAGATATTTGAAGAAGCCATAGAGGTAGAAGATAAAAGCGACCGCGGTATAAAAAGCTATCGCCCTAGGTAGCCACCGTCCTTTGATTTATAGTAGATAAGAGCAAAAAAACTAAATAGTTTGGCAGTTTCTATGCTTGATACTACTTATGGCCTTATTTCGCGAGTCGCCAAGACCTTAAATTTGGACGAAAACCATGTGGCGGGGCTAACTTCAGCCAATCAAGAGCACATTTTCAAAATTTATCTTAAAAATGGCCAAGCTTTTCCGGCTTATCGGGTTCAGCACAGCAATAAACTTGGCCCGTATAAAGGCGGTATTCGTTTTCATCCAGAAGTTAGCTTGGAAGAAGTCCGAGCCCTAGCTATTATGATGAGCCTAAAAACGGCCGCCATGGGCTTACCATTAGGCGGCGGCAAGGGCGGCATAACAGTTGACCCAAAGTCGCTCAGTAGTGCCCAGCTAGAGGAGTTGAGCCGCGCTTACGTTCGTCATTTACAACCTCACATCGGACCAGACAAAGATATCCCAGCCCCCGATGTTAATACCGATCCGGTAATTATCGACTGGATGGTCGACGAGTACCAAAGACTAACCGGCGACGTAAGCACAGCCAGCTTTACCGGTAAAAGCTTGTCAGCCGGCGGCTCAAAGGGTCGAGATGCCGCCACCGGCCGGGGCGGCGTTATTGCTCTGGCTAAGCTTTTACAGCTGCAGGGCTCAAATGGCGCAAAGTTAACCTACGCTGTAGAGGGGTTTGGCAACGTGGGCTCTTATTTTGCGATCGTAGCAAAGCAGCAGCAGCCCGGCTGGAAGTTGGTAGCCGCCAGCGACTCATCGGCGGCGGTTTACAGTACTACCGGCCTTGATGCTAAAGGCTTGGCAAATTTCAAATCGGCAGGTGGCCGGTTTGTCGACTACAAAAAAGCGGGAGTTGAAATCATCAGCCATAGCCAACTCCTAGCTTTAGAAGTCGATGCTCTGGTTTTAGCGGCTTTGGGCGACAGCCTAAATTCGTCTAACTACCGCCAAGTTAAGGCCAAGTTTATAGTCGAGCTGGCTAACGGGCCGGTCAGTTTAGAGGCGCTTGATTACTTACAGGCTAAAGGAGTGGTTATTTTGCCAGACCTGGTGGCAAATGCTGGCGGCGTAGTGGTTAGTTACCTAGAATGGCTGCAAAACAAAAAAGGGCAAAATTGGCCGGAATCTAAAGTTAACACATCGCTAAAGATATATATGGTCAAAGCAGTAGAGGATCTTTACAAAACAGCTACCTTCTACAAGGTTCCGCTCAAAGAAGCTGCTTTTATAAACGCCCTAAAAGTCCTGACAAAATAGCCTCCTAACAGATTAGGTGCTATACTTTTTTTGCGAATACGGCAGGGTAGCTCAGTTGGTTAGAGCGCAGGACTCATAAGCCTGAGGTCGCGAGTTCAATTCTCGCCCCTGCTACCATATCAAGTTTTCTTATTCGCTTAATATCGCATCTATTTCGTCGAATTGCTCGCCGCCCGGGAGCAATTCATAACCTATATCGGCAGCCATGTTAATTAATCCTTTTTGTTTTTATTTTTTAGCTTTCCTAAGCTAAATTCTACACGCTGCAAGCATAAGCTGTAAAGAACATTTTTTATCCGCCAGCTGGCGGACTCACTACTGGGCTTGCTTAAGAACTGGCTTTCTGCTTAACTACCGGCATAGGAATCTTATCTGTTCTGTTCGTGAAGTGCAGTGGAACCAAAGCTTTTGCTAGGACCGGCCTGAACGTAAACCAGACTATAAGGGGTCGTTCCTAGGTAACTAACTAAGTAAGGATACACATGTACAAACTATTTGTAGGTGGCCTACCCTTTGCTACAACTGACGATGAGCTTAAGGAATTATTTTCTGCTCACGGTACAGTTGCATCAGCAAGCGTAGTCCGCGACCGCGACAGCGGCCGCAGCAAGGGCTTTGGTTTCGTCGAATACGAAAAGGACGAAGAAGGCAAAGCGGCTGAAAAAGCGCTCAACGGCTCAGAAATCGGTGGACGCAGCATTTCGGTAGCCGAAGCCCGACCTCGTGAGGACCGACCTCAACGAAACAGCTGGTAATTTTAAACTAGCTTTTAAAAAACTCCCCAGGATTGGGGAGTTTTTTGATTGTCTTCTACCATTGACAAACACTCTGTAACAGATTAGAATACGGTCTCGGTAATCGACGCGGGGTGGAGCAGTAGTAGCTCGCGTGGCTCATAACCACGAGGTCGCAGGTGCAAATCCTGCCCCCGCTACCAAGACAGATTTTGACGTTTTTTGTTAGATATTTTAGTTTTGGGAGAGGCGCCTGCCTAGTAAAAAATCGCGCCAATCTTGCAAATTCTTACTAATGCCCTGGCTTTCTTGGCTTTCCAAATCGGTAGCAGCAACTGTTTGGGGCACCGATTTAGGGTCGATGTATTTTAATGCGGTTTCTTTAGGTATTAATATTACTTTCTCGCCAGGTGCAGCCAAGCCAAAATTTTCCCGTGCCGCTAGTTCTAAATATTGGTCGGTCTCAAAATACTGAGTTTGAAGCTGGGTGTTTTGATTTTGCAGGTTTAATACAACATTTTCTTGTCTAAGTACCGATATTTGTTTTTGCAGTTCGTAGTTAGTCTGCAAAGTTTTTATACCACTCCATGTCATTGCCAGTACAAACAAAACAAAAAGATACAGCCCAATGTTACGCAGGTCGGTAAAGTGTTTAAGTCGGCTGTTATTTAAAAGGTTGGCCATACCCTAATTATAGCCCACTCATCTGTTATAATTGATTATTGCTCAAGGGGGTGTAGCTCAGTGGTTAGAGCAGTCGGCTCATAACCGATTGGCCGTAGGTTCAATTCCTACCACCCCCACCACGCATCAACTAGGGTGTTTTAGTTTTTTAGCTAGCCTTTGGCGGCTTTGGTTTAAAGATCTCTCTGTATCTTTCACGAACAATGGGGCGACCAACACCCAATCGCCTCTCGAGCATTTCTTGGGTTATATCATCGCTATCTTCCTGGAGCTTACGCTGGAGCTCCGGATCGCGCTGTGGGTCATGTGGCGTGTGCCTAATAGGCGCAAGATGCTCTCTATAAAAATCAACGATCGGGCCGATTGCAACCCTTGCAAGAGATCGTATTGTAGGAGCTTGCTTCTCCGGTTCTGCTTCGTGGGCTTCCGTAACTAGCTTTAAATGTCTATTTGGTCCGTGTTCAAGAAGGGGCATTTTAAAGTTCCTCCAGTTTACTTTCGCGTATAACCCTCAGAGTGTTTTCTGTTCTTTCCTTGGCTCTGGCTGCTTCTTCGGCCTCTCGTTGTGCTTCGGTTGCGGCAAATCCCTCTAATAATAGCTTTCCGTGCTCTTTGCCAATTATGCGTCTGGCTCTTCCTGGGCCAACCGTTCTCCCAAGAGCTTCGGCTGGACTAGTAATATCAGCTAATGCCCCGTGTACTCGGGCTTCTTCTTTAGGAGATAAAGCTAGTGGATCTTTATCTGGTTTTTGGACCATAGTAGCACTATAACACGTTTATGCTTATTTTGCAATAGGCTTATGGTTTAGACTGATTTTAGGGCTTGTTTGATGCGTTCGGCTGCCGACAGTTTGGCATCCACCCCTTTAAGAGCTTCGGCAGCATCGGCGACCGAATAACCAAGAGCCACTAAGCCTTGCAAGGCCTCGTCATTAGGGTCGGCATTTGGCGTAGTCAAAAAGCCGGTAGCTTCATCGCTAGTGGCCAGGCCTACTTTATCTTTTAAATCTACAACTACTCGCTCGGCCACCCGCTTGCCTACTCCGGGTGCTTGGCTAATAAACTTGGTGTCACCGGAAGCAATAGCTCCCCTAACGTGCGACAAACTAGCCACACTTAAGATAGCTAAAGCCATTTTGGGCCCCACTCCATTGACGCTCAAAAGTTGCTCAAACAAGACTTTTGCCTCTGGAGTCCTAAAACCAAACAAGTCGTGAGTATTTTCTCGAACATGATCGTAAATATATAAACTTACGGGTTCTTTGATTTTTATGGCACCGTAATCTTCAAAGCTAACGTAAACGCCGTAGCCAACCCCCCCAGTTTCTATAACCACCATGCTGGCAAGCTTCTCGGTCACCGTACCTTTTAAGGTAGCTATCATTATCTATAGTTTGACATCAGGGGTTCCTACTGGCAAGCTAAGGGGCTTAAAGCGACTCTAGCAACATTTGGTGTATTCCACGTGGTTTTTTTGACTTTTAAGACCGCAGGGCTTGATGGGTCATGGAGTGGGCTATGGCAGCAGCTAGGGCATCAGCACAGTCGTCTGGCTTAGGGATCTCTGGCAGTTTGAGTAAAACCCGCACCATTTCCTGCATTTGCTTTTTTTCAGCGCGGCCGTAGCCAGTAAGAGCCTGCTTAATCTGTAACGGTGTATATTCGGCAATATCCAGCCCCGATTGGCGACCGCAAAGCAGGACTACGCCACGAGCTTGGGCTACAGTCATGGCAGTGGTAACGTTTTGAGCAAAGAACAATTTCTCGACAGCCATGTCAGTCGGCTTGGTTTGGGCGATAATATCTGACAACTCATCGTAAATGGTGCTAAGCCGAACGGCATCGTCTTCTTTGACAGGTGTTCGAATCACTCCCCCGTCAACCAACGAAAGCTTGCTATTTTGCACCTCAATTACGCCAAAGCCCAAAATACCGGTGCCGGGGTCAATACCAATAATCCGCTTATTACTCAAGGAGGCTTTCCTCTTCACCGTCGACAACAATCACTTGGCCATCCATTAAGGCCCTGTGCGGCAGCTCGTGCATTTCCATGTAACGTACCATGGCTTCGGCTTCGGCGCCGAACCAGTCGGATTTATAGTGCGGCACAATATAAAAATCAACCAAGCTTAAGCCTTCCCAGATTATTTCGGATGGGTAGCCTTCGGGAACCTCCTTGGGATTGTCGCCAAGCTCTGTGCCATGTAGGGATGGGGTCGCGCAAATGGCTCCGGCGCTAGAACCACCATAAACTAATTCATCCTCGGTCAAGAATTTCTTAATAATGCTATCAAAGCCGCTGGCGGCCATAGCCCGGCGCAAAATAAAGGTGTTGCCGCCGCTAACCCAAATGAGTTTATATTTTTTTAGTTCGGCGGCTAGCTTATTGGCCTTACCGAAATATTTCCTTAGATCCAACTGCTTGGCCAGAAGGCCGATATGCGCAAACTCGGTGATTCTTTCTTTCGTGTTTTGGTCTCTCTCAATCTTTGACAAGCCGTCTTTGGCATTGTTGATGACGGCCACTGTGTTTGGCGCCTGTCCCACTAAGTCTAATAAAGCCTCTGGGTGGATGCCGAAATCTTCCGATGATAAAAAAAGACGCATTAAACCTTTACCCCCTCGGCAATGTCAAAATTAGTATAAGTGTTGGTGACATCTTCCAGCTCGTCTAGAGCGTCCATAAGCTTAATAACTTTATGGGCGGTTTGCTCATCTTCTACTTTAACGATGTCTTTGGGCTCGTAGCCTAGACCAGCTTCGACAATTCCTAGCTTAGCGCTGATAAGACTGTCTCTAACTTTAGCCAAGTTTTTTGGCGCCGTATAGATAACTGTCTCGCCAGTTTCTGGCTCTTCAAAGGCGTCTTCGGCGCCAGCGTCTAAAGCGGCCATCAAAATATCCTCGCCAGTATCTTTTACTCGAATTATTCCTTTATGAGTAAACTGAAAAGCCACACTGCCGGGACTGCTCAGCTGGCCGCCGTTTTTCGTAAAGGCCAATCTAACTTGTGGATATGTACGGTTTTTGTTGTCGGTGGCTACTTCTACCAGTACGGCTATGCCACCCGGCCCATAGCCCTCATACATAACTTCTTCCAGCTGAGCCTGGGATTTGTCTTTAACTCGCTGGATGGACCGCTCGATATTGGCCAGTGGCATATTGGCTGCTTTGGCTTGGTCTATAGCCATTGCCAGCGCTGGGTTGGTGGCCGGATTACTGCCGCCACGAGCAGCTACAGCCAATTGTTTACCCAACTTGGTAAATAAGGCGCCGCGTTTGGCGTCGTTGGCGCCTTTTTGGCGTTTGATTGTCGCCCATTTAGAATGTCCGCTCATCCCCTGTATTCTAACACGGTTTAAGGTGTTAGCTGAGTCTTGGCAGCTGCCGCCAAGACCTTTTTGGTTTTCAAATGCTTGGTAGCAGCTAAAACAACCAGCCCGAAAAAGCCGTAAAAAACTAGCATAGCAACCGGGCTAATGGTGGCATGCACCAGCGCCGACGGCACCGAGGCCAACAAACGAATAATATCCAGCATAAAAGTCATAAGCATTACCGCCGGCCAGGCAAACCAGCCGGCTATTGGCGCGACTAACATACCGCCCATACCGGCCACAGCCGACAGCAGCATAGCTACCGGCACCAGCGGCACAATAATGCCATTAGCCACTAAGGCTACCAGCGACAGCTGGCCAAAGATTAGCATAATCAGCGGCAAGGTCATTATCTCTGCGGCTAGTGTTTCAATGACGGCCAATGTTATCAATTTAGGTCTTTTGCTAAACAGCCGCTTAACAATTACCGGTGCCACGATTAAAATGCCGAAAAAGGCCAAAAACGACAGATACCAGCCCACATCTCCCCAAATATAAAACGGCCGCGCATAGGCCGTTATGGCCGCCGCTAAAGCCAAGACAAGCAGCGGCCTAGCCTGACGGCCATAATACCAAGCCCAAAGTCCTAAGCTCGAGACTACCGCTGCCCTAACAATCGAGGCACTAAAACCGGTTATAACTACAAATAGTCCAATTAAGCTAAGAGACAAAACCAATTTTTGATATTTTGAGCCCAATCGCAAACGAGACACGGCTCTGACCAAAATGGTCAGGTTATAGCCAGACACAGCCACAATATGCACCAAGCCCACGGTTACTAGCTGCTGGTTAATCTCGGCCGGCATAGTGTTTCGTTGGCCCACCAAGATCCCTAACCCAAAAGACGCCGCCGGTTCGGGCAAAGCACTTTGGATGCCGGCTGTAAATTTGCGGGTAAGCCGGTTAAGCCAGCTGGTGTCTGGACCAAGCTTGTCCAACTTGGAGTAGCTAATCCGTGCCTGGTTAGCGCCACGCGTGGGGTATAGTTTGCCGCTAATTTGCACCCGGTCACCTCGGTAAACAATCGGTTCGCCAAAGCCGCTAACGCGGAAAATACCAGTTAGCGGCTTTGACGTGGGTTTTAACAGACTAACCTCGCCGGCCGTAAATTCTAGTTGCGAACCACGGGCATAAATGGAGTCACTCCTGGCCGTCGCTTGGATGGTGACTTCTTGGCCGGCTAAGGCTTTAATCTCGTCTAACTTTTGCATAAATAGGCCGCCGCGCCAAAGCCCTATACCTAGCCCTAAAATTATTACAATCGTAAGGCTCGTTATGTTTTTGTGTTTTAAGAGCAGTAAGGCGGGCGCGAAGATAAGCCACCAAGCTGCCGGTTCAATATGGACTCGCCGGGCCGCCACTAAGCCGGCCAATACCGCCAAGGCTGCCACCATAATTAAAGTGGTACGGCGGTACCTTTTCACAATTCGTGTAATTATGGCATAGATGGGTTCGAGCGTTAATTGCTCATGGTTTTCAGGACACCACGCAAAAAGCCCAGCATAAGGCTGGACTCTTTGTATGGAGGGCCACCGTGAACGCTGTAGCAACTGCAATTCAAAGTAGACGACGGATTCATATTTCCATAGTCGGCGTTGACTACAGCCCATTGTAGTTATAAGCTATAATAATTAATAAGGAGACCGCTGCAGGCTCCGTTAAATCGTTAATTAACTAACCAACAAAGAACAATGAATTAAGGGCAAATATGAAAAAGTTTCATAGGCATTCAATAATAACTGTACTGGTAGTCGCATCTGTGCTTGGTCTAGCTGGGGTAGTTATGACCTCTCCTGCAGGATATGCGGCACATCCCACAGTAAACCTTCGAACAGCCGAACCGTTTGCCATACTGTCTGGCACTGGGATTACGAACGTTCCAACCTCTACCATTACCGGAAATATTGGAGTGCACCCAACCACTGGCGCATCCATGACCGGAATATCGTGTTCTGAAGTGATTGGGACAATATATGATATTGACGGCACATTTGCAGGTGCATGCGAGGTAGTAGATCCTGCTCTGCTGAATACGGCCAAGATCGACTTGGTCACCGCCTATGACGATGCTGCCGGACGAACACCGGTGACGACTGTACCAACCGAGCTGGGTGGTACTACTAAAACCGATGGTGTTTACAACTCTGCCTCGACCACATTCGAAATTACTGCAGGAGCAGGTCCTTTAGTCCTTGATGGACAAGGCAATCCCAATGCCGTGTTCATCTTCCTGATGAACTCAGGCGCAACCGGACTCACCGTAGGATCGGGTAGTACCGTGTCTCTGATTAACGGTGCCCAAGCCTGCAACGTCTTTTGGAAACTCAACACCGCCACTATTGACACAACCGCGGTGTTCAAGGGCAATATTCTAGCTCTTACCTCAATCACGGTGGCCAACGGTGCAAACATAGAGGGAAGACTGCTAGCCCGCAATGGCAACGTCACATTAATTAGCGACACAATTACGAGGGCTGTTTGCGCGGCAACAACTACTCCAGGACTGCCAAATGCGGGAATTGGTTCTGAGGACAAGAGCGGCATCTCATGGAACATCATCATTCCAGCTGGGATTGTCGTTGCCCTATTCTCGCTGCATCTAGCTCGAAAGAAACAGGCAGTTTAGTCCAAGCATTAAGAAGAGTTAGCAAATATGTTTGCCCTGCCTGCAGGTAAGCAAGGAGAGCCAGACCAACCTTTGTCTGGCTTGTGTGGTTATTTATGAACTTACCGAAAACCTTATCAAGACGAATGCTGCTGCTAGTTACTCTTGCAGGATTTGCGGCTTCTGCAGCACTTACTTTTCATTTTATCTTAAACCGCCCAATCCAGAGCGACTCGGCCGTGCTTAAGGTACCCACTGCTAGTCTTCATAAGCCAGAGACAGTTGAAGAAGTAAGTTATGGGTTGCCGATGCGTCTCAAAATTCCAAAGATCAATATTGATGCTCGTCTCGACAATGTGGGTCTTACGCCTCAGGGAGATCTGGATGTACCGAAAGGCCCCGCTAACGCAGCCTGGTACCATCTTGGGGTACGTCCCGGGCAAAAAGGGAGCTCTGTTATTGTCGGGCATTTCGGCTATAAAAATCGCATACCAGCAGTCTTTGATAACTTACATAAATTGCAAGAGGGAGACAATCTATACGTCGAAGATGAAAAGGGGGCGACTATTTCCTTCGTGGTGCGCGAAAGCCGAAAGTATGAACCAAATGCGGACGCTTCAAGCGTGTTTCTTTCAAACGATGGAAAAGCGCATCTTAATCTCATTACGTGCCAGGGAGTTTGGAATGAGACCCAGAAAAGTTATTCTACTCGACTGGTAGTATTTGCCGATAAAGAAACTTAAGTAAGCTTGGAATCTGTACGATTGAGGTTTATTAGTTTTACAATACCCCAAGCAATGAGTGCGTAAACTGCAGCAGCAACTAGTATAGAAGGCTCAAAGACCGAGCGAACATCGCCCGTTTTTGTACTAGTTACATTAAAAATACTATCGAAAGGCGCCGTTAAGATACCAGTTATAGTGTAGATAAAATCTACAAAACCGTTGGTTGGGTTTGCTCCAAGTAGTTTCAGCACAAACCGAAAGCCAATCAAAATTTCAATAACTCCAAGAAGATACCAAACAGCACTTGCCGCAGTTGATTTGCTGTCAGTCCCAACTTTAGTATCGACTTTTCGGGTATGTTGCTGAACCCGCGCTCCTGTTTGGTCTACTCCTTCATCCTGACTAGTCGTAACTGTTTCCTTGAATTCTGCCATATACACCCCTAATTAATTACCTTTATTATACTCCCCCGATTCATTGGGTTTTCAAAAATAAAATTCCTCGCTGAAGAGGATTTTGTGGAGGGCCACCGTAGAGACTATTGCAACTAAAATGGCAATGTCAAACAACATCCATATTTCTAGATTGATGTTAGAATAAAATAAATGGATTTACAGCAAAATCAAGATCCACAAAATCAAAACCCCACACCACCAGAACCACAGTCAAATCCTAATACTACAGTTCCTGCTCCGTCCAATTCAAAACATACGCCACGAATTGCCATCATTGGGCTACTATTAGCTGTTGTTATTGCACCAGTAGGCCTTATTACCTCCATATTGGCGTGGCGGAAAATAAAGAAATATTCACTTGGGGGTAAGTGGTTGGCAATTACTGGCACTGTCTTAGGAGCTCTATTGATTTTGCCTTTTATATTATTTGCCTGGTTATTCATTGCTCTTGGAGCCTGGCATGGTAATCAAGCCCAAAAGGATTTTGATCCCATTGCAAGACAAATTGTGGATATGGGAGGCACTAAACTCTGTAATAACGGCGATAGTGGCTATGGCATAGATAACACTACACCTTGGTACCAGGTTTACTATACAGTCCCGAATACTTCAGATTTAACAAGTGAGGTGAAGAACATAGCAAGCCAGCAAGAATACCAACTAAGCACAGATACGAACTTTATTAATCAATTAAAAGGTCTACCGGAGCAAAGAGGAGAATTGGAAGGAGTATATGTAACACCATATGGAGATGAACAGTTCAATCCCAAATCAGATTATTTAATTGGTCAAAGTGGGAATAAATCTTTGAAAGTCACAATAAATCGTCAAACTTCAGTTGCATTGTACTGTGGCGTTGAGGACTATGGAAAGAAGCAGCCGACAGGTAGTAACGCAATTCTAGACTTTAGCCTTACTTTACCCGATAGAAATCTCTAAGTAAGGCTATAACGCTTATGGTTGTGGAGGGCCCACCGGTATAGCACTCGGCTATGCCTCGTTATATCCGCTCCTGCGTTACTCGAAATAAACTTCTGTGCGTGGCTTCGCTACACCGAACCCGCTTTTGCTAGACGCAAAGGACCCTGGTTCTCATCCCAAGGAAGAACGACCAGTGAAAATACCCGGCTCAAGGCCGGGCATTTTCACTGGAGGGCCACCGTGAAGGCTGTAGCAACCGCCATTCGGGGCAGCCAGCAACTACATATTAGCACTATTCCATACCTGTGCTAAAAGAAGTTGGAACTGTTATCCAGACTGTTGAGTATTCTCAATTGCAAGTTTTACGATTTCCAAATTACAGCTTTTGTACTGTTTGCACCAAGCCTCACACTTTTCAGCTGTCTCTTTATCTCTGTAATGGAAGCCGCATTCAGGGCACTGGTAAACTTTGTCTTTCTTATCGTTCATAGGTTAAGGGCGGCATCTAGTTTGGCTTTATCAAAGCCCAGAATTACAACTTCACTGTCGTCATCTTTAGTAATGTGCGTACAAGGGACACCCATGTTGCCACAGGTATCAAGGGATGCTTGAATTTGTCCAGGTTGTTTATCGAGAAGTATATCCTCAAATGTAATATTTTTGCTCTGCAAATAGGCTTTTTCTGCCCTACAGTACGGACAGGTTGTAGTTGAGTAGATCTTTACCTTTGTCATAGTATCCTCCTTGGTTTAGGTGAACTTAGAATATATTGCTGTTTTTATTGACTCTGTGGGTTTCAATATTCCATATCCCTAAACTTGGTGTTGCGTCAGCGGCTTGGAAAACACGAACCGCAGGTGGTACTTTTTCAGTTTGTCGCATGTGATCCAAATCCTCTTGACTACGCCAGTGTGTCATAATTCGCCAAGATGTTGCCTGACTCTGGGATTGAATAAGAAAAGTTTGATGTATGCCCTCCGGCACATTAGCGGTTTCTTTATCGTAAGCATCTTTTAGAGCTTGCCAATTACTTTCTGCTACTTCAGCGTCTAGGATTGTAATAACCATAGAAGCAAGTATAACAAAAACGACCTCAACTTCAGAGATCAAAATGCTTATGCTTGGAGGGCCCAGTGGGATTCGAACCCACGACACGCGGCTTAAAAGGCCGCTGCTCTAACCAGGCTGAGCTATGGGCCCATTTATCTCTAAAAATGGGCGATTTAACACCTTATATTATCTGTTGCTTAAGCTATAAGTCAACCGTCAGTTGGTTATTTCCTGAAGTGTTTCATACCGCTAAACCAAACCACCGCTAGGCTAGCTATGGCGGTGCCCGCTACCAGGTAGGTTTGGGCTTTTGAAAGTTCTGTCCAGATTCCAGAATCGGTGTAGTTAACTATGCCGGCCTGGACTAGCGCTGGGCCAGCTAGTAGGGCCGATACGGCTCCGGCTCCCAACCCAATAGCAACTTGTAAAATAAATAGCGGGCCGCGCCATACGCTTTTGCGACTAAGAATCAAAGTTAGCACCAGCGGTACTAAGATTAGAAAAATATTAATCTGGCTAAAATCGGTCCAAACTCCAGCGTCATTTAATAATCCTTGGATATCGCTGGTCGCAAACATGGCTGTAATAAATCCGGCACATAGGCTCAAAAAACCTAATGAGGCGTTACTTTTAAGAAAATAAGTCAAAAGGGCCGGCGCTAAAATTATTAAAACCAGAATAATTTCTGCCATGCGCTAATTTTAGCACAAGCACTTTCGTACTCTCTCTAAGCAAATACTCATCTATGAATGCCCTCCGACTCCTCGTATACTCACGTACTAGTATACTAGTACGTGAGTATACGTAGAAGAGGATCTTAGATTAGAGATTGGTGCTTAGCAACTTAATAACGAGGATAAAGGGGTGCGGTCAAGAGCTAGCGCATTTTTAAGCGCCGACGCGGTCTTTACGGCGTCGAGCCTTGGCATTACGCTCTACGTATTCGATAACCTTTTCAACCACATTACGGCCAGTGACTTGCTCGATGCTTGACCCCGGGCTGGAGTTAACTTCTAGCACCAGCGGACCGCGCTTGCTGCGAATTAGATCTACGCCGGCAATGCTAAGCCCCATGGCTTTAGCGGCTTTGACGGCAACTTTGCGTTCTTCGTCCGTTAGTTTAATGGAGGTGCCTGTGCCACCTTGGTGTATGTTGGAGCGAAATTCTTCTTCCAAGTTAAGGCTTTGACGCTTCATAGAAGCAACAACTTTACCACCGACCACATAAGCTCTAATGTCACTGCCCTCGGCTTCTTCTATGTACTCTTGGAGTAGGATGTTGGTGCCTTCTTCTTCCATCAAGTAAAAGCCCTGAAGTACCGACCGGGCGGCTTTACGAGTTTCGGCCAAGACCACGCCGCGACCGTGAGTCCCACGGGCTAATTTGATGATAATCGGTAACCCACCAAGCTCCTCGATTATGTTGTCCACATCGGCCATACCACGCGAGAAAATAGTTTTAGGAATACCAATACCGGCACGGGCAAGCAGCTGGATACTGCGGAGCTTGTCTCGGGAACGCACAATGGCAATCGAACTAGCCGTAGTAAAGACCCCCTGCATTTCAAACTGCCGTACAACAGCTGAGCCATAACGCGTATTGGAAGAAGCAATGCGAGGGATAATAGCATCAATACCTGACAAAACTTCACCGTTATACAAAATTACCGGATTATTTTGCTGAATACGGGCTTCGCACTGCAGATAGTTAATAACTTGCACATCATGGCCCCTTTTTTTGGCCTCTTCTACAAGCCTCTTTGTCGAGTAGTTGCCAGGACCTTTGGATAAAATGGCTATATTCATGATATTACTTTCTTTGGTAACGATACTTGGAGCCTTTTGCAGCGTCAACTAAAAAGCCGTGGCGCCTTAAAAAGCTTCGTCCTATTAAGACGCCTTTCATCATAGTACTGCGGTCGGCCAAGCTGATGTTTATAGGGTACTGAACACGCCGGATAACAACCGTGGTTGGAACAATGTAGCGTGTTTGGATTATGCCGTTAGAGCTGCGCACTTCCTTTTTTTGAAAACCAACTACAGTAATGCGTGGCTCTTTACCATAAGAAAGAAAGCTGACAGCCTTTTCTCCTGTAGGCAATAGCTCTTCTTTAATGCCAGTAGCGTGAAGAGCGCCAGAAAGAGCGCCGGTATCAACCTTGGCAATAACATCAATAACGCCAAAGTCCGGAAAGCTGACTTTCTCAAAAGCCCCGATAAGTTTGCGCATACCTCTAAATTTGAGCATATCTCTGTATAATACCATAATTAAGGTATATATGCAAGAGGTTAGACGCGGCTTACTAGCTCGGGCAAGCTAAGCGTCCCGCCAAGCTCAGGGTGAAACTGGGTAGCCAGTAGTGGTCTTTTTTTATGACTAATTACTTCTATGCCAGAGCCAGAATCGGCCAAAACCTCGAAGCCCGAGGGCGCCGCTGTGACTCGCCATTTATGAGCCTCGAACTGTTTGAGCTTTTTATGTAGCAGAATCTGCCTACCCTTTCGGCTTAAGCTGATGTTGTCATAACCAGAAAGCAGGCCAGGCAATTCCTCGACGCTCTGCCCGTAAGCTTTGGCGATTACTTCAAAACCCATGCAAATGCCAATAATTGGTTTGGGACAAGACAAAACGAAGTTCATTTCGTCTTCATACCACAGTTTGCCCGGCTTATTAACATCGTCAATCTCTTGGCCTTCGCCGCCACCACCAGACAAAATTACTAAGTCCTTGTCCTGATAATGAAAGTTAATGCCGGGTTTATAAGTTTGAATTTCAACTTGGTGGCCAGCCAAGGCTGATTTTAAATGGCTAAGGTGCTGAGTTTGGTTATTGACTAGCAGTATTCGCATTAGCTAATTGACGCGTCGATAAGCCAGCCAAATAATGACAGCTATCACCAAAAGAAGCATCAGCAGTAAAGGTATGAACCCAGCACCTAGATCAGGGCGCTTTGCAGATACCCGCCTTCCGGCGATTTTTTGGGATTCTAAGTGCTGGGTGAACCCGTTTGTCTTTTTATTTTGCGCTAGCATCCTGGTTATGGTTATACACCAAGGCAACCGGTTTGTGAAGCTATACCCACCTACTTTTTTTGGCGTTGGTGTTTTTCAATTTCTCTAGTAGTTCTACCTGATCTTTGCTGAGTTTAGCCGGCGTTTCGACAACAACTGTAACAATATGCGAGCCCCGTCCGCTGCCTTTTAAGTGCGGTACGCCGTGGCCGGATAATTTAAAATCGGTACCGGAGTTGGTGCCGGCTGGTACTTTCATCTTAACCGGACCGTCTACCGTGTCGACGTTAATGTGGGTGCCAAGGGCGGCCTCTACCATACCTACATGTTCGCTGCTTAAAATCAGGTCGCCTTCACGGGTGAATTTCTTGTGCGGCTTTACTTTAACGTTTACATAAAGATCGCCTTTGGGCCCGTTGGCAATGGCCTCGCCGTGTTCGCGAAGACGGATGGTGGCGCCGTCATCTATACCAGCGGGAATTTTTAATTTTACGGTCTGGTTTTGGCGCTTGGTGCCCTTGCCTCCGCAGACGCTACAGCTTTTTTCGGGGATTTTGCCGCTGCCGCTACATTTAGGACAAGTGCTGGCCTGTTGGATATTACCAAAAATAGTCCGGGTGACCCGGGATACTTGGCCAGAACCGCGGCACTCATCACAAGCGATAAGCTCGTGCCCTGGCTCGACAGTTGTGCCTTTACAGTGCGGGCAGGCGTCTTCCAAGTTTAGATAAAGGCTGGCTTCTGTACCAAAGACAGCTTGTTCGAAAGTAATTTCAATAGATGTTTCTACATCGCGACCGCGATTAGGACGCTTAGATCCGGGACGGCCGTAATCCCCACCAAAGAAGCTGCCAAAAATATCGCCTAAGCCTAGGTCACCAAAATCAAAGTGAATTTCCTCGCCAGCCCGGCCAAACCCACCAAACCCAGCAAAGGGGTCGCCATCACTAGCCGCGCTGGTACCAATTCCAGCATGGCCAAACTGATCATAACGTTTGCGTTTAGCCTCGTCTTTTAAGACTTCGTAGGCTTGGGATGCTTCTTTAAAAGCTTCTTCATCGCCGCCACGATCCGGGTGATGTTTAACGGCTAGGAGCCGATAAGCCTTCTTAATTTCATCGGGGCTAGCACTTTTGCCCACGCCAAGCACGTCATAATAATCACGTTTGACCACTAGATGTACTCTCTTCTAGGGCAACTTTTAAAAACTGGAGGATTTTTTCTGTGTCGTCTATATTAATAAACGGGCGGTACTGTGGAAGAAACTCAGCTTCAGTAGCCAGCCTATTGTGCGACGGCATTTTGCTAACAATAACTATCCGGTTAGAGATTTCTCCAGGAAGCCAGTGAAAATAAAAAGAACATAAATGCTGGTCTTCACCAAAATATGAAGCCGAGACAAAATTACCACCCTCGTCAGATTTTTGTACTGAAATCTCAACTTCTTCGGAGATTTCTGGCAGTTGCCGAGTTATAATACTGCGAGTTTCTGTTATGGTAGTGCCGTTTTTAGTTTCCTGCCCTTCTTTACTATCCAATATTCTGACAGCCAATTCATCGGCAGTTTTGAGATTATTTTCAATCTCACTATCACTTTCCGGTGATTGTTCTAAGCTATCCGACATGATAAGGCTAGCCTTTCTTCTCGTCTGAGGCGGAATCTTTAGAATCGTCTACGACTTCGCCCTCGACTGGCTCCTCTTTGGAAGACTTCTTGCCCTTGGGCTCATCCTTTGCATCATCAGATTTGGCTTCATTTTCCTTGTTGGCTTGCTCGTACATTTTGGCGCCAATAGGCATTATGGCGTCGGACAAGTCCTTGGCAGCTTTTTCCAACTCTTCTTTGTCGGTCGCTTCTAGGTGTTTTTTGGCTTCGTCGATAGCTTGGTTTAAGGTTTTCATATCTTCGTCGGCCAGTTTGTCTTTATGGTCGGTCTTCATCTTTTCGGCCTGGTAAATGGCATTTTCTAGCTGGTTCTTGGCTTCGACGGATTCGCGCTTTTTGCGGTCCTCTTCACGGTGGGCCTCGGCATCTTTGGCCATTTTTTCGACCTCTTCTTTGGAAAGTGAGCCGCTTTCTTTAATGGTGATGCTTTGTTCTTTACCGCTGGCTTTATCTTTGGCTTTAACGTTCAAGATGCCGTTAGCATCTATGTTGAAACTTACTTCCACTTGCGGTACGCCGCGTGGAGCTGTAGGAATGCCGTCCAGCACAAAGCGGCCAAGGCTTTTATTGTCGGCAGCCATTTCGCGCTCGCCCTGCAAAACGTGAATTTCCACGCTAGTTTGGTTGTCGGCGGCTGTAGAGAAAACTTCGCCTTTGCTAGTTGGGATGGTGGTATTTCGCTCAATTAATTTAGTTGTTACGCCGCCTAGAGTCTCAATGCCCAGACCAAGCGGTGTAACGTCCAGCAATAGTACGTCTTTGACGTCGCCTTGTAAGACACCGGCTTGGATAGCCGCGCCGATGGCTACGACTTCGTCGGGGTTTACACCCTTCATTGGCTCTTTGCCAAAAATTTCCTGGACCTTTTTTTGGACGGCTGGCATACGTGTCATTCCACCGACTAAAACTACGGCATCAATATCGGCCACTTTAAAACCAGCATCAGACAAGGCTTGTTCGCAAGGCTTGGTAGTTTTGGCTATTAAGTCACTAACCAAGCTTTCCAACTTGGCACGGTTCATTTTGTGCTCAAAATGCTTAGGTCCGTCAGCGTCAGCCGTTAAAAATGGCAAATTTATGTCGTATTCGGCAGTAGTTGAAAGTTCGATTTTGGCCTTCTCGGCCTCGTCGCGCAGTCGCTGCATAGCTGATTTATCTTCTGTCACGTCAATGCCATGCTGGCGTTTGAACTCGTCGGCCAAGTAATTGACAATTACCCTATCAAAGTCAGCTCCACCCAAATGAGTGTCACCGTTGGTGCTCTTAACTTCAAAAACATTGTCGCCAAGCTCTAGGATAGAGATGTCAAAGGTGCCGCCGCCTAAGTCATAGACGGCAATTTTCTCGTCTTTTTTGTCGGCCTTATCTAAACCATAAGCCAAGGCCGCCGCCGTTGGTTCGTTGATGATTCGCTTAACTTCTAACCCGGCAATTTTGCCAGCGTCTTTGGTGGCCTGGCGTTGGGCGTCGTTAAAATATGCCGGCACAGTAATTACTGCTTCGGTGACAGGTTGCCCCAAAAAAGCTTCGGCGTCGGCCTTTAGCTTGGATAAAATCATTGCACTAATTTCTTCGGGACTGTGCTCTTTATCGCCTAGCTTAACTTTTACGCCACCATTAGATTTTACGATTTCATAGCCCATAATTTTAAGGTCGCGCTGGACTTCTTCATCTTCCCAGCGCCGGCCCATAAGGCGCTTGATTTCGTAAATAGTATTTTGGGCGTTAGTGACCATTTGGCGCCGAGCCACCTGGCCAATTAAACGCTCGTCGGCTTTATTAACAGCCACTACGCTTGGTGTCGTCCGGTTGCCCTCGGAATTAGTAATAATTTCGGGTTTGCCGGCCTGCATCACGGCCATTGCCGAGTTAGTTGTACCTAAATCGATTCCAATAATTTTTGCCATTACTTACTCCTTATTGCCTTTTAACTTTCACCGTAGCGTGACGAATGATTTCGTCGCCGATTTTATAGCCGGGTTGAAGCTCCTCAGCTACGACCTCTACATTTCCGCCTTTATCTTCCATGCTGACAGCCTCATGAAACTTGGGGTCAAACTGCTCGCCTACTGCTTTTATGCGCTCCACTCCGAGTCGGGCTAGGCACTGCTCAAATTGCTTAGATACCCCCTGGACACCTTTGACATAGTCGTGGTTGGCTAATTCTTTGGGGGAGTGGTTTAAGGCCCGCTCTAAATTATCTAGGGCTGGCAAAAGTTCGTTGACTACCATGGCTTTATAAAAATGTCCTAGTTTTGCCCGTTCGTCTTCCGTGCGACGACGAACGTTCATAGCGTCAGCTCTTTCGCGTTTTAAAGCCTCGGTCAACTCTTCAATTTGGTCTTTTAGCTCCTTTAAGCTGGTAGTTTGGGACTTTTTAGGCATAGACTGTCTCCTCCAGCGCCCGACCGGCCCACCCTACGAGATTTATTACATCGCGATAGCTTTGTCTGGTTGGCCCTAAGACCCCAATGTAGCTGCGGTCCGAGAATGGACTGCGAAAGCGGCTAATAATCAATGAGCAACCAGCGCCGCGGCCAATTGGGTTTTCGCGACCAATATAGACATTTAATGGCTCGTTAGGCGCTGCCTCATAAAGCCACGGTTCCAGGTTGTCCAGGAGCCTCGCAACCTCCTTGACTTGACCGGGGTGCATAAATTCTGGCTGACCAAACAGGTTCGACAGGCCACTCATATAAAGTTGGGGGCCGATAGTGGCTATTCCCAAGTTATGAGTTAGCTCTACTAAGGTATCGACAGCATTTTTAATGGCTAGTTCTGGTACGCCACCGCCGCTAACCCTCGCGGCTAAAGCCCGCTCACGGCGATCAACCACTGGTGTTTTACCGATATCTGACAGCTGGTTGACGTAATAGCGATAGCCTTTATCGGTAGGTAACCGGCCAGCACTGGTGTGAGGGTGGGTAATATAACTAGCGCGTTCCAGCTCGGCCATATCGGCTCGAATGGTTGCACTCGAGACATTAAAAGCCTTAGCCAGCAAGCTGCTGCCAACTGGCACAGCTACTTCGGCATATTGCTCAATTATTGCAGCTAAGATTTTCTCTTGTCGTTCCGTCATTTAGCACTCCAATGCTCCGAGTGCTAGTTTACAAGAGTTAGCAACAGCTAGTCAAGAGTGCTAAAGAGTTATTTGTGGCGGCGCTTTAAGAACTCTAAATTAGATGCCGCTATCTGTTTAGCTTCGGTTTCGTCAACAGGCCTTCGGCCATCGGCAATTTGGATCACCCGTTGTGCAGCCATTTCTATTTCGTCATTTAGAATATAGCAAGTTTGGGGGTCAGATAACGAAAGAGCGAGAGATTCGATGGCTTCGGCTTCCCGCTCGGCTTGATCTTCTGGCTTAAATCGGCGGGTATTTAGCCATCCTTGCCAAGCGCCGTAGCTTTTGGGCACTATATGCAGCCTTTTAAACTCCTTAAACCCTAAGGCCCGGAATTTGGGAATATGCCTGGCCATAATAGCTTTGACGGCAATTTTGCCTACCGGATAATCTTGCAGTCTCGAGCCGTAAAAATAGCCGGAGAATCCCGCAGTAATTTCTATAAATCTTCGCGCCAACAAATCTTCTTTTATATTTTCTTTGGTTCTAAAGTGATATTGTACCCCTTCTTTTTCCTCGGGCCTGGGAGGCCGGCTAGCATCACCAACTGCCCTAGCGAAGCGGTCTGGATGATGGGACTCCAGATAATCCATAATGCTGTCTTTGCCGCTGCCGTAAGGACCCACAAAGGCATAAAATCTGACCTGACTAATCTTTGCTAACAGTTCAGCAGGCGGTTGATAGTCGGCGACAGCCTGTGCTAGCTCTTGGTCATTCATTTTTTAAGTTTACCAGCAGCAACGCCGCAAAGTTAGTCTTGTTTAAGCATGACGGCAAATGCCTCGGCTGGGATATCGACTTTGCCAAAGCGGCGCATCCGCTCTTTACCTTTCTTTTGTTTAGTCAGAACTTTCTTTTTTCGGGTGACATCGCCGCCGTATAAACCGGCTGTGACGTCTTTGCGGTAAGCGCTAACATCTTCGCGGGCAATAAATTGGCCGCCGAGGGCGGCCTGCAAGCTTACCTTAAACTGCTGTTTTGGGATAATTTCTTTTAGTTTTTTGACAGTAGATTGGCCAATCGGAACCGCCTGGCTTCTATGGACAATGGTGCTTAGTGAATCGATTTTGTCGCCAGCCACATATATATCAAGCTTAACTAAATCGCCAGTGCGGTAGTTTGTTAATTGATAGTTAAATGAACCATAACCAGAAGTTATGTTTTTTAATTTATCGTAAAAATCGGTAATTAAACTGCTAAGCGGCGCCTCAAAATCAACAACTACTAAACCTCCATCCTTAGGGTTTAAGCTGGTAATATAGCGCAGCCCTTTTTGAAGTCCACGTGAGCCGTTAACCAGCTGCAGAACTTTACCTAAATATATAGACGGGCAGACAATCTCGCCGCTAACCCACGGTTCTAAAATTTCGGTAAACGAGCTATCGTCGGGTAGCTCGGCGGCTGATTTTATATGGGTGGATTGCCCATTTTGTAAGCGGACTTGGTAGTCGCAAGAAGGGTTAGTAACGATTAAATCAAGGTCATATTCGCGGCTCAACCGCTCGCGGACAATATCCATGTGAAGTAGCCCCAAAAAACCCAAACGAAGGCCAAAGCCCAAAACCGGTGACTTCTCCAGGCTAAATTGTAAAGAAGAATCACTTAAGCTTAGTTTTTCCACGCCATCTTTTAAGGCTTGGTATTGCTGGTGGCTAGCCGGGAAGAAACCAGCGTAAACAAATGGTTCTACATCTTTGTAGCCTGGTAGCGGCTTGGTTGATGGGAGATTCGCTAACGTTACAGTGTCCCCGACTTTAGCGTTACGTGCTGTCTTTAGGTTTGTAACAATAAAGCCAATGTCGCCGGCCTGTAAGCCATGCGTTGGTGACATATCTGGATTAAGAAAACCAACTTCTAGTGCTGTCGCCGTCCTGTCTGCGCCGAGCATTCTTAATTGATCACTTTTGGAAATTTCGCCATCGACGATACGAACATATAAAACCACGCCGCGGTGAGGATCAAAATAACTATCGAATATTAGTGCCCGGGTTGGCCCCTTGGAATCGCCAGAGGGTGGGGGGACAGTCGACAGTATTTTATCTAGCAGGGCCTCTGCCCCTTGGCCAGTTTTAGCGCTGGTAAGTTGTATGTCCTGCTGCTGGCAGCCTAAAAGCTCCATAATTTCTAGGCTTAGTGTCTCGGTATCAGCTGCCGGTAAATCAATTTTATTTAGGACCGGAATTACTTTAAGCCCTGCTTCTTCTGCCAAATGAATGTTAGATAAGGTTTGAGCTTGGATGCCCTGCGTAGCGTCAATTACTAAAACTGCCCCCTCAACAGCGGCCAGTGAACGACTGACCTCGTAGCTAAAGTCAACATGCCCGGGTGTGTCGATAAGGTTTAATTCGTAGTCTTTATATTTCATGTGGACTGGTGCCAACTTGATAGTAATGCCGCGTTCGCGCTCCAAATCCATTCGGTCCAAAGTTTGTTCCCTAAGCTGACGCTTCTCGATAGTTTGGGTGAGCTCCATTAACCGGTCGGCCAAAGTGCTTTTGCCATGGTCTATGTGGGCGATAATACAAAAATTTCTTTTTCGAGATTGATCCATGAACACCTGCTAACGTATAGGGACAGGTTTGAAGATTATCTTACGGATCTTATCAATAACCGGACGGGCCTCTTCTAGGCCATAAAGCCAAGATAGTAAAAAGTGAACGGCAAATGTCGGCAAAATAATGGCCGATACTTTAGCGCCAAGTGTAATAAAACCAACTTCCGTTCCTTGGAACGGCACGACGTACCGGGCCATAACGTAGGCCGTCACTACTGTAAAGCCGGTAACCGACAAGATTCTGATTACCCCACCCCAAAATTCGGCTGTGAAAAGCCGTTTATCTCGCCAAATCATTATTAGAAGTAAGATAAAGACCTCGGCAGCGGCTACTACGGATTGAGCCATGGCTAGACCAACCAAACCATAAGTTCTAGTCCAGGTGAAAACTAAGTAAATGTTAAGGGCAATAGCCAGTAGCGACACATAAAGGGGCGTTTTGGTATCTTTATGTGAATAAAAGTAGCGCGAAATTAAAGCATATAACGTCCGAAAAACTATAGCTCCTGCTAAGAAACCAAACACAAGCGCAATCTCTGGCGATATATTTTTAAAGATTAAACGAGCAAAATAACCACGGCCAAAATATGAAATAACTGCAACTGGTAAGATTATCCAGAGCATTGCCCTAAGCACAGTTAAAAAATCACGTCTAAATAAGTCGGGGCGCCCTTGCGCCAGACGATCATTAAGCCTGGGAAAAGCGGCTGTTGCAATGGTTGTACCGATTAAAAGAATAGGCACCAAATGCATTGTGTAGGCATTTTCGTAAAAAGTTATGGCGCCGCGCCCCAGTGTACTAGCCATCCTTGTCTCGACGATACTGTTAATGGAGTCGATACCTTGGTCGACAGATCTAGGCGGCAGTTGTTTTAATATCCGCCGAAAATCGTAGTTTCGCCAATCGATATGAGGACGGTAGTTAAACTTCATGCCTACCAGTCCCAGCATAACTATCAGCAGTTGCAAAATGGCGCCGGCTAAGGCTCCAATACCTAAGCCAACCAAACCCAAAGAGTCTTTAAAAATATAAACACTGGCAATAATACAGCCGTTATAAGTGATTGGTGCCAGCGCGTAGAAAAAGAAACGTCCAAAAGTTTGCTGCAAACTAGTCAAAACACCAGAAATAGTAAAGAGCAGCGGGTTAAAGGCAATAATCCGCATAATAGTCACAGCATCGGCAGTTTGCTCTCTACTTAAGTTGTCGCCTATAACTAAACGAACGAGTGGTTCGGCAAAGACTAGCAAGATTATGCCAACTGCTAGCATTACCAAGCTCAGCAAATTCACAAGACCCGAAGTTAGTTGCCAAACCGATTTACGATCACCCCTATCTAGCTTGTCGGCCAAAAAAGGCATAAAGGCTACGCCTAAAGCACCGGCAGCAATGGTGTAAAAGAAGAAGTCCGGTATTTTAAAGGCTGCAAAATAAGCGTCGGTTGTAATATTGCCGGGACTATTAAAATTACCATTAATAATCTGGGTTCGGATAAAGCCTAGTAACTGACCAACAAGCGAAGCGCCAATAAGCATAGCCGCAGCACTAACTAAAGTCACCCGTTGATTGGCACGGCTTAACCAGCGGTTCATCCGAGGAAATCCTCGGTTGCTATAAGACTCATTGCCTAAAATTATATAGGCGAATGCCTGGGTTCGCTAAGGATTTATAAAGCTAGAAGATTTGATTTAAATAAAAAATACCCGCGCTTTACTTTAGCGCGGGTATTTTAAGTGTACTTTTATTTGGGAACTTATTTTCGCTTCAGCGTAAGAAAACCGTTGCGAGGGTTTTCATTAACTACCCGGTCGTTAGGCAAATCGGTGCCTGTGTCAGGTCGGTCATCTTTACTGAAGTAATAAATGGTTTGGCTCTTGCCGCCACGCAGGGTGACATTCTTGGAATTTAAATAGTATGTAACGCCTTTGCTGTTAGTGTGCTTATAGGCCATGTTTTTCCCTCTCCTTAGGTTTGTATGATACCCCTACCATACTCTGCGGAGTTTTCAGTTGTCAACCCCTTAGCCTGCCAGCTAGCCTTATCGAGGCAGCCCCGAGGTTCTACAGATTATGCCCTTACCTCTATAAAAATAGCCCCTCGGGTGGCTTGACGTCGATAGCTAATTTTAAAGAAGTATTAAGCACAACAACACCTTGGCTCAGAGGGTTGCCTTTCAAAACGCTTATGCGCTACTATGGGGACAGTTAACTTTAAATAAAGGTGGTAAAAGTTCAATGGAATTTATGTCTCGGGGCCCAAGCCGCGCTAATATGCCAGCACCTACACCTCAAATTGATAATAACTCTCCCAAGGCGGCGCCTAGTCGCCGCAAGCACATCGACTGGGCTGCTCGAACAGTCCGGCTCGAACTATTTATAGTACTGGTCGGTAGTGCTTTGCTCTTAGCAGCTGTTTCTCTGTATTCGGCACTTGGCTCTACCCTAAGTTCGGAGGCTCAGCGTGTTAAAGCCGATAAATATCAGGCTGTCTTCCTAAACGGCGGCGCAACAAGTGGATCTGTAGCCTACACAACTTATTTTGGCAAAATCACCAGCATGAACGATAGATACATTGTCCTTAACGACGTTTACTATCTTACAACCGAGCAAATCCAGGGCAGCGAAAATGTTAATCCTCAGCTGACTAAGCTTGGTTGTCAGCAGTTACATTCGCCATTCGACGAAATGGTTATTAATCGAAATCAAGTGGCCTTTTGGGAAAATCTAGAAGATAGAGGCAAAGTGGCCCAAGCTATTAAACAATTTAAGGCTGCCAACCCCAACGGCCCAGATTGCGAAGCCGCTCAAACTGACTCCACACAGCAAGACACAACCACTACAGACGAACAAAGCCCAACTAACACACAAGACGACACCACCCAGCAAGAGTAATTAACTTAGCCTTAGCCTCCTAAGCGTTAACGCGGCTACCAAAGCTATTGCCAAGAAAATGCTAGCCAGCAAGCTAAAGCCGGCTAAATCCGGCGACCAGGTTGGACTAACAAAATCAAATTGGTAAAGGGCTGGCGGCACCGCTTGAGCCTTAACCCCATTGGCAGTAACGTATTGCTCTACACACGGAACTCTTTGCCTACCGGAAAAACTGGCCGGGTGCAGGGCTTGGCAGTGGTTTTGGGCATCGGTATAAACTTTGGCGTTCACGCTATCTACCCTTTTTTGCTCGGCGGCTACAAGCCGCTCGTAAGTATATTTCAACTGAATTGGAGGTTTAATAGCGTTGCCACCGCTGGATAAATCGGTATTTATATGGCTATGGACATAGGCCCTCAGCTTGCCCAAGGCCGACTCAACATCACCACCAGTTTGATCAGCTTGGTAAACATCGTTCCGAAGCTCAATCATAGTTTGGTTATTTTGGCGTAGTGCCAAGATGGCAATGACAGCGCTAACAATAAACAGAGCTCCCAAAATCCAAGCAGGCAACCTTAGCAAATAGGACAATTTCTCTTTTATCACTACCAATATTCTACAGCTTTACGCATCAAGGCTTAGGCTTTAGGCTAGATATATGCACATCTACTTTTCCGGCATCGGCGGAACCGGCATCGGCCCTTTGGCCCTGATCGCCAAACAAGCTGGTTACGGCGTTAGCGGCTCAGATGCCACCAAGAGCGATTATATTGATTATTTACGTGACCAAGGTATTAAAAACGTTCATATTGGTCAGAGCAGGGCTCAAATAGCCAAAGTGCATCAGTCCCGCCCCATCGATTGGTTCGTTTATAGTTCAGCCCTACCCAAAACAGACACCAATCATCCAGAGCTAGTTTTTTGCCAAGAAAACGCCGTCAAAACTAGCAAGCGCGACGAATTGCTTAACAAAATCATTAAAGATAAAGGCTTGCAGATGGTGGCTGTCGCCGGCACCCACGGCAAAACCACCACCACCGCTATGGCTATTTGGGTTTTAAAGCAGCTAGGGGAGCCGATCAGCTATTCGGTAGGTGCTAAAATCGGCTTTGGCGACATGGGCACTTTTAATCCTAAGAGCCGCTATTTTATTTACGAAGCCGACGAATTTGACCGCAATTTTTTAAGCTTTTACCCTGAGTTGTCGCTAATAACGGGCATTGATTGGGACCATCCAGACATTTACCCCACCCGTGAGTCCTACAACGAGACTTTTTTAGAGTTTATCGGCCAAAGTAGGCAAACCTACCTATGGCATAACGATGCCGAGAGGCTCGGCTTAGAAGTTGCCGCTGACCACCATGTACTGGACGAGAAAGAGCCGGCTATAGAGCAAATAAAATTACTAGGTCTAGTCAACCGCCAAAACGCTTGGCTAGCGGCCCAAGGCTTGGGTGACTTGATGCAGCGTCCAGCCTCTGATTTAATTAAAATTTTAGAGAAATTTCCGGGAGTGTCGCGTCGGTTTGAGCAAATCGTTCCTGGCCTTTTAAGCGATTACGCCCATACTCCTGCCAAAATAACCGGCGCTTTGCAGCTGGCTCAGGAAGTAGCCGGCAACAAAGTAGTGGTTGTCTACGAGGGCCTGCATAACACTCGCCAACATTTTATTAAAGATAGCTTAGAGCACTTGTTTGACGGGGTTAAACAGCTTTATATAGTGCCTAGCTACCTAGCCCGGGAAGATCAGGCTCTAAAAACCCTCTTACCTACAGATTTACTTAACTTGTTAAGTAGTGAGTCTAAATCTCATAGCCAAGCCATGCAACTTAATCAGGATTTTAAAAATCAAATTAACCAGCACCTTAAACAAAATGATTTAGTTCTTTGTTTAAGCGCTGGTGGCAGCGGCAGCTTAGACGAGTGGCTCCGCAAGGAATTTGCAAGGTAATTTAGCGGCTATCGCCGCTGCCGCTTAATTTATTTTGATCTTTTCTTGTCTGTAGTTTGGCAACGTTCACCTGCGCTATTTCATCCAGGCTGTAGCCTAAATAGTCAGCTAGTGTGGCCGTATACCAAAGGACATCGCCTAATTCGCTGGCTAAGGCTGGTTTATCTAGTTTTTGCATATCCGAATTAGAATCCCGAACCCATTTTTTTATTTTGCCCGCCACTTCTCCTGCCTCACTAGCTAGCCCCAAAGTGCGATATATTAAGTCATTAGTCACTGGCAGTGCTGTAGATAGTGCTTTCTTTTGGTAGTCATCTAGTGTCATTTAGTCCCTCCTTTATAACTTATAGGCCGCCGTAGCCGCCACCATAACCATAAAAGCTATAGTCCGGCTTATGATAGTCCGTAATTTTAATTGCCGGCGAGCCGGTCTCGGTACCCATAATGTAAAGCTCGCTGGAATCTTTGGATGTCAGTAAATAGTTGTCGCTAAACCAGCCGTAAGCCGTATGTTCGCTTAGTTCGCCGATTTGTTTGGCATCACCGCCGTCTGCACTGCCGATAAATAAAGTGTTTTTGCCGTCCCTAGGCTCTGCCCAAAAAGTTTGCTGGCCTGATGGAGAAAGCAGATAAGTATACGCCGTCTCATAGCCTCGAGAGAAGGTTTTACTGAGGCCGGAATCTTCTATCAATTGGCTGTCAGTATATTTAAAGTATCGTTCGCTGTCTTGATCGGAATTATATAAGTTAAAGTAGGCTAATTTGGGCTTGCTTAAGTAGCCACCGAATGAATAATAGTTCGTAGACAGTACACCGCCCTCTTCGGCAGTTTCGTAAACCTTGTAACCAAACGTCTTTAGAGTTTTTAAGCCTTGTCCGTCTGGTGCGACGCTGTAAAAACCAGCCGATAATTCCGCCGGCTTAAGTTTTTGTGAGTCGGAACCAAACTCCCAGCTTTTGGCAAAAACTAATTTGCCGTCAATTATGTAGTAATCCTGGATGTATTCCGCCGCATAGTCATCGCTTGATGAGCCATCGGCACGTGTTTGGTTTAAAAACAGGTTTTTCCCGGTTGCTGCGGAATAGCTTTTTAGGGCTTGATTGCCGGATTGCCATAGCGGAACCCCTTCCTTGTCAACTAGGTATATAAAATTGTGGCCCTCCCAGCCAATGGGCGTAAACGAAGCGTTGCCTTGATCAATGATAGATAGTTTGTCGGTTGCGGTATCGATTAAATAAAGTAGGCTGCCGGCACCACGATTAGCCCGAAGCGCCAAGTATTTCCAGTCACGAGAAGCAAGTAGCACACTGTCACTGCTGTCTTCATTACCGGTACCGGCCAAAACCGTCTGGCGCTCGGAGCCGTCTAAGTTAGTTTTAACTACGTCAAGTCTGCCTGTTAACTTTGACAGAAAATATATTTTGCCAGAAGGGGTAAGATTGTAGTCATTTTGCGTTATTTCGCTGGCACTGGCTAAAACTTCGACTGATTTGCTGTTGTAACCTTTTGCGCTCAAAGTAGCGTCCTCTTGCTTGGCATCAGCAGCTAATACCACCGCCGCCTTGCCGTCGCTACCGGTCTTGGCAGAAATATCGGCTAGTTTTATGTCTACTCCGGCAATGCTCTTTCCGGTAATTTTATCGGTTACGGTTACGTTAACTTGGCGGCCAGTAGCCACTAGTTTTATCTCGGGAGTATTTTTTCGGAAAAGTATTGGTACAGTAAATTCGGATTTGACTCCTTCGTAATATTTTTTGTTAATCGATACGGTTTTTTTGCCAACTGGTATACCGCGCAATACTGCCTGGCCGGTGCCATCGGTCTGGCTGCTTATGGAGCCTAGGCTCACCGTGGCGCCGCTAACCGGAGTATTAGCCGAAGAATCTACAACTCTCAAAGTAAAATCTTTTTTTAATACTAAACCAACCGTCGGATAGCGGGTTACGGGAATAGCCAAGATCAGCATAATTACCAAAGCAATCGACGCAGGGATAGTTATTTTCTTATGCGAACCATACCAATGCCGGTACTTTTGCCATCGAGAGGCCGATTCTGGCAAGGGGAAGGTATCGGCTTTATCGGTCATTCTTGGTATCGGCGTAGCCGTCTCGCCTTGGTTGGATTCAGACGGGGCGGCTGGAGTGGACGGCTGAATTTGATCCGGTGGCCCAGTTTTTGATTTATCTTCGAGCATTAAGGAGCCAACCTATTTATATCCCTCGGGAAGAGGGTGGCCTCTTTGACGTTGTTAAGACCGATAAGCTGTTCTGTTAACCGCTCTAAGCCCATGCCAAAGCCACCGTGCGGCGGCAGGCCGTATTTAAAAGCTTGTAAAAAGTATTTAAAGCCAGCGTCGTCGGGTGAGGCGCCGGTTTTTTCTTTAAGCTGTTTAACTAGTTTGTCGTAACGGTGCTCACGCATACTGCCAGTAGCAATCTCGACGCCGCGAAACAGCAGGTCAAAGCGCTCGGCTAGTTTAGGCCGGTCGTTGTAGAGTTTATGGTAGAACTTAGCGTCCGCCACCGGCCATTCGGTAACATAAACGGCCTCAGAACCTAAATTTTTTGCGGCGTAGTCGCAAATCCAACGTTCCTCTTTGGGGATCAAATCCAGTTCCTTGGTTGTGTCTTCGCCGGTAGCCTGACTATATTTTTTATGGATATCGGCCATAGTAAGTGCCGGAAGCTTGGCAGATAGAACCGGCTTGGTGGCGTTCCAGTCTTTAAGTTCCGGTTCGTATTTCTGCCAAACGGCATCCACAACGCTATTTACTAAATTACTTAACAAGTCAAGTAATTCGTCCAGATCGACAAAACCAATCTCCGCATCAATAGTTATAAACTCGGTCATGTGGCGAGTGGTTGCTGATGGCTCGGCACGGTAGGTAGGGTTAATTTCAAATACCCGCTCATAAACCCCGACCATAATTTGTTTGTAAAACTGGGCGCTTTGGGCTAGCGTTGCCTCTTTGCCAAAATAATCTAAGCGAAAGACTTCTGCCCCGCCCTCTGTGGCACCTGGCAAAAGTTTGGGCGAATTGAATTTTATAAAGTCTTGGCTTTTTAAGTAGCGGCTAATAGACTCTTCGACTTCGGCTTGAATTTTAAAAATAGACTGTTCGTTTAAATTTCGAAGTCCAATAGCTCGGTTGTCAAATAACGTATCGAGGTTTTCCGGTTTGTGGCTAAGCGGTTTGTCGATTTCGACAGGCGGCTCGTCAGAAACCTCTACCTCGATTTCAAACTTGGGGTCGTGCAGCTCGGCTCCACCAACCGCTCGAGGCTCCTTTTTAACTTGGCCATTAACCGACAAGACTGTGCCAATTTGTAAGCCGCGCAGTTTTTCAACTTCTTGCTCGTCTTTTATAACTACCTGAATCAGCCCACTGCGGTCACGTATAACTATAAAGTTAAGCCCGCCAAGTAGCCTTTTTTTGTGTAGCCAGCCACGTACTAAAATTGTTTTACCGACGTGCTTTGCCGCCTCAGCGGCGAGGGTTCTGGTCATCTTCTCTGAGTTTTAGTTTACCGCAGATCTTTAAGTTTGTTCAGGACTTTTGGGCTTACTTGGCTTATGGTCTTTTTTGGTAGTCATAGCAGCAACAGCCGCTAAATCATCGTATTTATCAAATTCATCGACTGCCAAGCGATCTACGGCTTGCTTCAGCACGTCTTCTAAAGTTAAAAGGCCAACAACTTCTTCAAAGTTGTTAACAACTACCAACGTAGGATTCTGAGTTTTTAAAAACGCATCCAAAGCCTGGCGTAGATCCATGTCTTCATTAATAAAATACACTTGGCGCTTCATTAAACTAGCTACTTTTCCGTCACCTTCGTAGCCAACTAGGTCACCTAAGTAGAGTGTCCCGATAATGGTTGGCGAGGCAGCTTTGGCGGGACCACTAACCACTGGGAAGCATCTAAAGCCACTTGCGTGCAGTTCATCCATCAGCACCGGCCCAATAGGATCTTGGTCCGAAACCATTTTAAGCTTGCGACGAGGCGTCATAACATCGGCCACTGTCTTGTCGCCAAAAGTTAAGGCAGCTGCAGCAGTTGTTAAGTCTTGTTGATCGACTTTATTATCGACCTGCCGATCTTGCGAGTTAATAAGCTCAAGTAAATCTTCTTTTTCATAAATTCCGGTATGAAAGCGGGTGGTTGCTCGCCGCTCCAACCAGTCACCAAGTCTGCCAACCACCGGTTGAATATAACTTAAAGCAGCTGATATAACCGGTGCCAGGCTGGTGGCCAGCTTCCAGGCAAAATCTCCTGTCCGGATTCGCCAGCCACTAACAACTAAGCTCCCGGCTAAAAAAACTGCCAGTCCAAGCCACCAGGCTTTAGACGCTGCCAGTAAAATTAAGGCTGCAAAACTAAAAGCGCCGATGGTATTTAATAAAATTTCGGCTGACTTCCCATGAGCTACCAATTTATATAGGGCGGAAGCCTGGCGGTTTTGGCCCCGGCGGGCCCGGCGGCGAAGCTCAGTTAGCGGTAGGGTTTTTGCGGCCTTGGCTACTGTAAGGGCAAATATAAAAATACTCGCCGCCAATAAAAACCATAAGCTCATCGCCTATATTTTACACTCTTAAGCCTTTGTGTGGCTCTACATTCTTTAAACGAAAGATCAGTAGTCTAAGAATATTTGCCAGGGCGCTTTTTTGACCCTAACTGCTATTTTTTGCGGCTTGGATGTGCCGACCGTCACCGAGATTGTCATTTTTTCTCCTTTTTGTTTTTGGGGCAGAGGTAAGCTGCCGCAATATCCTCATGTTGCCATAAGCATTTTGTAATTGTCAACTTGGTTTTAGCATATAATTAGCCTATGAGTTCTGCTAAAACCAAAAGTGGCCGGCCAAAGAATTTAATTAACGAAATTTCTTTCCACCCCGAACGCCGGATGGAATTATTCCAAAGCCTAACTCAGGAAGAAAAGACCAAGCTTCTACACCTCTTAACATCCCACATAAAAAAAGACATTCTAACGCATCTGCCCGAAGACGATTTAGTGGTGCTCTTAGAAAAAGTCGATCCGGATGATGCTACCGACTTGCTACAGCTTTTGGGACCTCGCAAGCGTCAGCGGGTTTTGGAAAAATTAAGCCAAGACCTTAAAGACATTTTGTCCCAGCTTTTGGAATTTGACCCGCAAACTGCTGCCGGTTTAATGAATGTTGACTACATTCAGGTCGACAAGCGCGACTCCGTTGCCGATGTAGCTAAGAAATTTAAACTACACGAAAAGCGCACTGGTCGCCCGCCGGTTATTTTGGTGACAGAGGCTGGCAAGCTACGAGGCTTTTTACCAGGCCACGAACTAGGCTTTGGCCGCTCCACCGAACTAATTGGCAAGTACATAAAGCGGCTAGTAACCATACCTTATTCTGCTTCTCACGAGGAAGTTACCCAACTGTTCCAATCTCACCCTCATAGCAAAGTGGCCGTGGTTAATGACAGCGGCGACGCCGTGGGCGTAATTTATTCTGACGACGTACTAAAACTCATGCAGGACCAAGAAGCCGCCTCGCTTTATGACTTCGCCGGTGTTAGTGCCGAAGAAAACGTTACGGACTCGGCCAAACGTAAGGTCAGACTGCGTTATAAATGGCTAATTATCAACTTGGGCACGGCTTTTTTGGCGGCCTTTACGGTTGGCTTATTTGAACAAACCATTACCAAATACGTCCTTTTGGCAGTCTATATGCCCATTGTCGCCGGCATGGGCGGTAACGCCGCTACTCAAACGCTGGCTGTAGTTGTCCGCGGTATCGCACTTAAGCAAATAGACTTAAAAACGGCTTACGCATCTTTGAAAAACGAGGTTGGCGCCGGCTTTATTAATGGCCTCATAAACGGCTTTTTAGTGGCCTTTATTGTCTTAATAAAAGATCACGAGCCCGGCATTGCGCTAGTGCTGGCCCTGGCCATGATAATCAACTTACTGGTGGCAGCTTTATTTGGCACTCTTGTACCGCTTATCATGGCCAAGCTTAGAAAAGACCCGGCAGCCTCGGCCACCATTTTTATAACAACCGCTACCGATGTCTTGGGCTTTTTGGCCTTCTTGGGGCTAGCCACCTTGATCTTAGCTTAGCTTTAAGCTTTAGCTTAGTTTAGAGTAAAATTAAAACCAATGGATGGCATCTTCCCGGGCTTAAGCCTAATAATCGTTATTGCCACTTTGACCGCCCTGCTAATGCGTCTAATCGGTCAGCCCCTAATTATCGGCCACATTATCACCGGTATTCTAGTTGGGCCGGCCATTTTACACTTAGCCAAGTCCGCCGATATTTTGACGGTCTTTTCCCAAATTGGTATCGCCTTATTGCTGTTCATTATTGGCCTAAGCTTAAACCCTCTCTTATTTAAGGAAATCGGTAAGGTGGCCGCGACAATTGCTTCAGCCCAGATTTTATTTATCGGTGTAGTCGGCTGGTTTCTTGGTAATCTCTTGGGCTTTAGCCAGATTGAATCGCTTTTTATTGGTGTGGCTTTGGTATTTTCTAGCACTATTATTGCCTTAAAGCTGCTGTCAGATAAAAAAGAACAGGCACGCTTGTATGGCAAGATAACAATTGGAATTTTGCTGTTTCAAGACGCCGTGGCGGCTATTGCCCTAATGCTGGTGGCTTCGGCTGGTGAGCACCAATCTATTGCTTTTACGCCCTTGGGGGGATTGCTTATTAAAGCTTTGGCTGTTGGCGCAGTGATGTATTACTTTGCTTCCAGATTTTTACCACGTTGGCAAAAATTGGTAGCGGGGAATCAGGAGTTTTTATTTTTGGCGGCCATTGGCTGGGGATTTGGCAGCGCCGCTTTGTTTGCCAAGCTTGGTTTATCTTTAGAAGTTGGTGCTCTTTTTGCCGGCATCTGTCTGGCGCCGCTTTTTTATGCCCAAGAAATTGCTGCCCGCCTGCGACCCCTTCGCGACTTCTTTATGATAGTCTTTTTTATAACTTTGGGGGCCGGTATCACTTTTAGCGGATTATCCGAACTTTTGCCGGCCATCGTCATTGCCTCAGCAGTCGTGATATTGGCCAAGCCGTTGGTTGTTCTTTTAATAATGGGCTTTATGGGCTACACGCGCCGAACCAGCTTTAAAACAGCCGTTTCGCTAGCTCAACTTAGTGAATTTTCCATCATCTTTACGATTTTAGGTGTACGTGAAGGGCTAATTGGCCAGCAAATTGCCGTGATTATGACATTTACTGCTCTGATTTCTATTGCTGTATCGACGTATCTGATTATTTTTAGCGATAAACTCTTTAGCAAACTTGAAAAATATTTACGGCTATTTGAACGGCGTACCGTGCACGCCGAACAGCCAGTCATGACAAGGCACGATTTAGTTTTGTTTGGCTACCAACGTGGTGGTCATGAGTTTGTTGATCTTTTTAAGCAGCTTAAGAAAAGATATGTAGTGGTCGATTACGACCCGGAAGTTATCGATACCCTTGAGCAGCGCAAAATTAATTATATTTACGGCGACGCTACCGATGCCGAACTTTTAGAAGAAGTTGGACTAGAAAAAGCACAGTTAATAGTTTCGACCATCCCGGAATTTGAGATAAACAGCTTCTTGCTTAGCTTCCTAAAGCATAAGAATCCGCGGGCAGTAGTAATTTTGCATTCCGACGACCCAGACGAAGCTGCCAAATTATATGAGGCTGGAGCAGATTATGTTGTTTTGCCTCATTACATTGGCAGCGAGAAGGTTAGTAGCTTTATTGGCAAATCCGGACTAACCAAAGAAGCTTTTAAAAAACAGCGTCAAAAACATTTAGAGTATTTAGAGAAACATTACGGCTCTTTAGAAAAACTGGATCAATTGCATCGAAAAAAGCTCGGCCGAACAATTGTACAAAGCATGACTCAACTTGCTAAGCCTAAAGTTTAGGCTGCCTTCTTTGCTCCCTCCATTTCGTAGCGTTGCATATCCTGTTTTAGTGTCGCTATAAGAGTTTCGACGAAATCTGCTTGTTTTACTCTATTGGTTTTTGGCTTAGGCTTACTTAAGCGTCGGCCGGTGCAGACTTCGACCCCATACCCACAATCACTACACGTAAGGATGCCGGCTTCCAGATTTTTTTTAGGGATTACAACTTTGCTTTTGCATTCCGGGCAGCTAACCTTTTTCCCTTCTAGTCGCTTTAATGATTCGAAGCCGGTTTGTATCGCCACTTGATTTTGTTTGTTACCTGGGTCTAATACATAACCGCACATATTAAAAACTTCACCGCTTGCCCGGGCCATACTGCCAGCGCTAGAAGCAGCCAATTCTATGTCAAAAATCGGCTCGGCAGTAACTTGCTTGAGACGTTCTTTTAGGAGAGCTACATGGTTATAAGCTAGCTGGTCAAACGCATCTTTATATTCTTTAAAGTTGGGAGCCGATTCTGCTATTTTTCTGTCCAAACCTAGAAGATTTTGGATAATGACTGTTTGAGATTGAACATACTGTTGGGTATCTTCAGCTTCACTGACTGGTCGCCCTTGCAGCCATTGGCCGCCTTTGCGTTCGCCTAAAAGCTTATCTGCATGTACTACCAATGAATCAGCCTGAGTTAGCCAAGAGTCGTCTTTAATTTTCATGTGCAGGCGCTCGCCTAGCATTTGCGTAGAGTTTTTAGATTTAAAATCGTAGCCTAAACTTCTTTGAGCCGTTTGGCTAAGAAGACTAATGTCACAGTTGTCGATAGAACGAGTAAACACATGGAGCCTAGCGCCGTCCCAGTGCGAGATTCTTATCATGGCTCTTTTCTGTTCGGGTTCTTGAGCGGCTTCTTTAAGTTTGTGTCTAGTTTGATCAGAATCGTATTCCTGGCTATATGGCGAAAAAGTCACGATAGTATTGAAACTGGCTTGCTCTCTTATCATCGCTTCTTGTTCTCTTAGTTCGTCTAGCTCATGGCGAGCCCGAGCTGGTAAAAATGGTGCAAAGAAATTGTCTTGGCTTGCTTTATAAATAGCATCGCGAAGACCATTTATTAATAAATCCTCAGTAGCCTGACCGTCTTCCGCTACAAGCTTGCTGTCGACCGGCTCAAAGGTATAGTGGGTCTTGACAATCCCCGGCAGGGCTTCAGCCAGGCCGCTTGTTATTTCATCGTAGCGGCGCTTCTCTAAGATCTGAAGCTCATCGCCAGCATTAGCTTTAAGACTAACTTCTCCGATTTTTCGAGCTAAGGCCTTATGCCGCAAAGCTTCATAATAGCGGCGCTCAAAGATCCGTTGATCATCTATTGTTAGTTCTGCCTGCAAAAAATAACCCCTGCTCCAAGCAGGGGTCAGTCCAATAGTTGGATGTCCAAGTATCTAAGCGATCCTGCTCGGGAGCTTTTATTTGGTTTTGCTGTGTCGGACTTCCCTGGGATGGGTTACCGTTGCGGCACAGTTCCGGATTTGCACCGGATTCCAGCAATCTAATTGTTAATAAACCCAATATAACACGTCAGCTTTGGACCTAGGTAGTGTTTTCTGCACTAAGTCTGCAGCTTATCATATAGTGTGCTACCCAGCACACCGTGCCAGCTAGAACAAAGCCAGCTACTACATCTACAAAATAATGCACGCCAGATGCCACTCTGACCCAGCCAATCAAGATGGCCGCTACTGCCAAAACTGCTCCCAACCTTCGCCGGTAGGGCAAAATGCAAAATGCCAAGAAGGCCGCCAGTAAGGTATGGTCGGAAGGAAAGCCGTAGTCGTTAGAAGGGTAAAAAAGTGGAGTGGTACCTTCGCTAATATAGGGCCGGGGGCTGGCAACTTGAGCTTTTATTAATTGGGCCGCCAGGTAGCTAGTTAGGCCTGCCACAAGGAGCGTCAAAGTAAATTGTCGGCGTATTTTTTTGTCTTTAATTGTGTAAGCGACATATACAGCTACTGCGATGGGTAGCAAGATTAAATATTTGGCTCCAAAAACAATCAGATTGTCCATGGCGACTAGTCTGCACGTAGGCGAATGCTGCTTGCAATCATCCCTAAGTGACGTAATCTCGTTGTTTCGGCTGCATTCATAGGAGGCTCAACTACCAGTTCAACATGAGGTCGACCACCAATCTCCCCAAAAACTATGGCTACATTCGATATATTATGATCTGATTCTAATAAATCTTGTCGGACCACATCATAAGAGCGTTCTAATTCGGCAGCTCCTCCCTGAATTGGGTAAAGATAGAAAGGGCTGGGCTCTTCTGGTTGAAAGGCAGGTTCAGACATTTGAGGCGATTTATCCGAGCCTAATTATCCTCGTTGCTAGAGTTTAACGCAAGCGCTATCTACTCAAGCTATTTATGGAGACTACCGCTCGTACATTTTCGCGGAACTTGTAAAGCCCGAAACTTGCGACAACGATTTGTTTGGGAAAGCTTCGAACTTTAATTTACGCGAGCTAATAAGCTCTGCTAACGCAGTGCCCTTTATAAAAGCACCCGGCCGCCCCTTAATGTCGATGTAGGGACGCATCCTATCCCACGACTGGTTCGTCGAGGTGCGGTAGTAATCGATCTCTACAAGTTCGTATTTGACCCTCTGGCCTGGACCGATTGTCGCCGGGTCCGGGGTATTGTCTTTTACGGCAAACTGCTGGGATTGACCAGCATAATCACCAATTGAAATAACCAGCATCGTCGGATCTATGTAATCGTAAACCAAGGAAAGATGGGCTCGCCAAGGCGCGGAATTTGGACCACTAGTCTCTCCAAATCCATTATTACCCTCTTTAAACCACGTTCCTACTAGCTTTCCGTCTTGATCGTAATCAATCTTTCCTTCCCGTGGTTCGACTTGACGAGGATTCAAGGCTAGTAACTGCGAACGCACAGGTTCTTTAAAGTAAGGAAACGGGTTAACCACATGGAGTTTCCATGACTCTGCTAGGTAATGTTCGGGCACAATAAAGCCCGGCAAGATTTTAGTATAGTCATAGACTGCAAAATCAAGGGTTTGGCCACCGATCCGCCCTACCACTTCACCTTCCTTGACCTTTATCTGGACGCTGGCAGAGCCTCCACCTTGCTTACGAGCATCAAATTCAGCTTTTAGTCTTGGTGAGAGGCTGGTGACTAGATCGTAGTAGCTGGCAAAATCGCAGGTGTACCAAAATTTCATTTGATATTCAGCCTCTTTAGGGCTGCCATTGTTAACGTCTGTGACGTTTTGCGTCCGTTCGCTAATGCTAGTTATAATCGCATCGGCCATAGCTCGTACTTCATACGTATCTCTAGGCGAGTCAAAAATAACTGGCGAAAAGTACATGTGGTCAATGGGAGTCACATGTGCCCCAATCATTCCACCGTAGGGCAAGATTATACCCACATCTTTAGGATCCATCGGGCTTACTCCAAATTCCACTGGCCCGGATCCGGCGCAGCCTTGATTATCAACTCGTTCACCCTCAATTAAATTGAGGCCTTTTGTCTGAGCCCTGTCAAAAATCGGCACCCCGCCTTGTTTTTCCCAGACACGGTATCCAACAAATGCGATTGCTGCAAGCACAGCCACTATCAATAAAAGTAAAGAATGGGCGAAGCCATCTGACAGCTTCTGTTTATTCATAGGGTTAGCATATCATTCTTATGCTTAGCTCTCACTAGTGAATGTACTTACCCTTTATATTTAAGCAAACGAAAGAGTCCTTTAGAGGGCTTGTAAACCTTATCGGGAAATTTTTCGATTAACTTCCAGACACATCCGTTGACCGTTTTTGGATGAAGGCTGGGATCCGATTTATTAATTTTTGCGAGCAACTCTGACCAACGTAGGCCCTCAGGATGCTCTTCGAGCAATGCAAGTGCTGTGGCGTTTATACGATGTGTAACTTTTGCGGATTGCATACAACCATCCTTGGCTCCGCTTGTCGGTCGAGAACCTAGCCTTTATTTCTACTTGCTCTGAAGAATACTACTGTTGCTATTGCTGATCCAACAGTTAAAAGGATGAGTATCAATAGATGGAAATCATTTCGTACAAAATTCCCGTAATCATCAGTCTCGCCGATCATGCTGTATAAAAACGTACCCAGGGCGAAGTTTAAAGTGCCTATGAGACAAATTACAAATAACCATTTCATATTTAACTTCCATGTTCGATTATACAACTTGTCTTAAAAGACATACTCCGAATAATAGCCAAGGAACACGGTTGGGCTCTTTGGGTGTCCATCTGGTTCCGGAGGCCGGATAGCGCTTCCCTCGCTTTGCTCGTCGCTTTTCCGCTGTGGCATGCTCTCCGCCAGCTGGCGGACTACTCCGTTTATTCGTAAATCCTGGCTCCAGAGGCCGGACTCGAACCGGCAACCATCGCCTTAACAGGGCGCTGCTCTACCATTGAGCTACTCTGGATTACCGGATTTACGAATAATGCTTCTTATGAACTTTCGACCTCTTTAACAGATATATTATAGCGGCTTTAAGCTGGTATCAAAGATTGGTCTGCTGTTGGCTGAGCTTTTTGCTGCTTTTGCAGTTTATGAAGCTCTGAAGCCAGCAGAACTAGAATCGCAATTGTGGCCATACCAGCAAACAAGTGTGAAGCGGCAACATCGACTATACCAAATACTTGGCGAAGCGGTCCGAATAATACCACCGCTTGTAATGTCATGGCGATGGCCAAGCCAAAATAAAGCTTTAGGTTCGGTACTTTTAACCGCACCACTGCCGACAATCGCTCGGAGCGGGCATTAAAGGCGTTCATCCATTGACCTGCTACCAACATGGCAAAAGCTACTGTTTGGGCATATTCCAAAGAATAACCTGTGTTGATTAGGGCACCAAATGTCAGAAGCGTAGGAATGGCCATGGCCAAACCCACTAAGACAGTACGGGTTAAAATTACTTTGTCTAAGATTGGTGCTCTCGGCTGTCTTGGGGGCTGGCGCATATGATCTTCTTCCGGTGGTTCCAGGCCAAGTGGTATTACCAAGGCAGTATCGGTGACCAGATTAATCCAAAGGATCATTATGGCAGTCACCGGCAATGGCAGCCCTAAAATAAGCGCACCTATCATGGTAATAACTTCACCAAGCGTAGTCGACAAGAGATAAAACAGTATACGGCGGATATTATCGTAAATCGCCCTACCTTCGCTGATAGCTTTAACTATTGACGCAAAGCTGTTGTCCAATAAAACCATATCGCCGGCATCTTTAGCTATATCGTTCCCCGAACCCATGGCTATACCAACATGGGCTCCAGTTAGCGCCGGCACGTCGTTAACTCCATCACCGGTCATGGCCGTTATCTCGTTACGTTTCAGGGCTCGCAAAATAGTCAATTTTTGGCCAGGCAAAATACGGGCAAAAACGGATTTAGATTTAAGCAGAGGCACAATCTCCTCCTCGCTGGCTGGTAAGTCACGCCCGCTTATAACCTCATCTCGGCTGGCACATATCCCAAGCGTTTTGCCAATATGGAAAGCCGTCTCGTAGTGGTCGCCTGTTATCATTTTTACCGAAATACCGGCGTTTTTAGCAGCAGCAATGGCCTGGGCTGATTCCGGCCTAAGCTCGTCTGCAAAGGCCAAAAAGCCTAAAAATTCATAAGTTGCAGCCCCAACTTTGCTAAGGTCTTTGGGCTCTAAAGCCAGACTCGCGCGGGCAAGTGCTATTACTCGAAAACCTTCAGAAACTAAACTGTATAGCTGGCTCTCTGCTTGCCCCTTTAAATGGTCCGGCAACTGGCAAAGATTTAGTAGGTGTTCTGGGGCGCCTTTGACATATAAAAATTTACCTTGCTCTTCTTGCCAGAGTGCTCCGCTCATCCGTAGCGCCTGGTTAAAGGGGTAGGTTTTGAGCAGTTGGCCTCCTGCTGGGATTTGGGCACTAAAAGCTTGTAAGGCTTGATCGAATGGCTCCATAACATTTTCGGTGCTACCAAGGGTTCTACGCGCCGCCACTTTAAGGTCCGCTTGCTTGTCAGGCGCCCAGTGCCCAACAACCTTCAACATATTTTTAGTTAAGGTCCCGGTTTTATCGACAGCAATAACCGTTGTTAACCCCAAGTCCTCAATAGTTGACATGGACCTAACCAGGGCGTTCTTTTTGGCCATCCTGCGCATGCCTAATACCGCCACTACTGTTAGGGCAATCGGCAAGTCTTCTGGCACAGCCGCTACTGCCATGGCCATAACAAAACGTAACGCTTCAGCCGTAGGGATATCCCTTATTAAGCTTAAGACGAAGACCACTATAGCTACCGCGGCTAGTACTTTTATTAGCCTGCCCACAATAAAATCGATTTTCTGCTGCATAGGACTCTTAGGCTGCACGCGCACTGCTTGCCTAGCAATTACGCCAAATTCTGTATGACCGCCAGTAGCCACAATAAGGGCCGAGCTACTACCAGCAGTTACGTATGTCCCAGAAAAAACCATATTTCTACGTTCATATAACTGTCTATGAATAGCCTCAGTTGAGACCACTTTTTTAACGGGCAAAGACTCGCCTGTCAGGGCAGCCTCGTCAATATATAAATTGTCTTCGTGAAGTATCCGGGCATCGGCCGGTATACGCTGCCCCTCCGATAACAATATGACATCGCCTGGCACCAATATGTGGGATGCTAAATTAACTGCCTGGCCATCGCGTAGTACCTGAACGTATTGCTGGTTATGCCGCTTTAAGCTTTTTAAGACTCGGTTCGTAGCGTGCTGCTGGCTATAGTAAATAAAGGTATTGACGGCGATAATGGCGGTGATAACCGTGCCATCCAATGGTTCATGGCTGACGAAGCTAATGGCTGCCGCAACGAGCAGGATAACAACAAAAAGGCTACGGAAGGGATCTAAAATCTTCCGCCAAAGTGGCTGCCCTTTTACTTCAATTTCGTTATAGCCATAGCTTTGCAATCGGCGCTGGGCTTCGCTACTAGTCAGCCCTTTGGGGCTGGATCCCAATAGTGTCATCAGTTCATCCAACTTTAAAGAATGCCAGGCATGCATAAGCCTATTATAGATTAGCGCTTGTGCTTTTGTTATTCTTGAATCAGATGGAAGAATTAAATTTAGAAAACCTCCATAAGCGTTGGAATAAGTGGCGCCTGAAAAATACTTTTCTGCTTGCTGTTGGTCTTGTCGTATTTCTTATGTTGGTAGCCATCCCGCAGGTTGAATCATTTATAAAAAGTCTCGGGGCACTTGGCCTTCTAGGGGCCTTTTTAATTGGCTTCTTTTTTGTGCTAACTTACACCGCCGTACCGGCGGCTTTTGTGCTTTTTGAGTTAGCTAAATATAACGCCCCGCTAGAAATCGCTCTAATTGCCGCGGCTGGTTCAATGCTTGGCGATTATTTTATTTTTCGTTTTTTGCGAGATAAGGTTATCTCGGAACTTAAGCCATACTTAGCTAGAATTGGCACCCCAAAAATACAGCATCTTTTTAAGACACCTTACTTTGCTTGGCTCCTGCCGGTTTCTGGTGCCTTAATAATAATGTCGCCCGGACCGGACGAGATAGGCGTAGGCTTAATAGGCTCTTCAAAAATCAGTAACACTCGCTTTCTATTACTGTCCTACTCATTAAATGCCGTTGGAATTTTATTAATCGTCTTAGCTGCCCAAAGTCTCTCAAAATAGTTAGTTATTCTCCTGCAGGGTGAAATTATTAACGGCTAAAAGCTGGCAGTTTATTTAGTATTAAGCACTAACGGAAGGAGGGCTTATGAATATACGCCGGCATTGGCGAATGCGCCGAGCAATCCGCCATGCGGAGATTGAGTCATTGCTAAATGATGACATTTATCCTTAGTAGGGAGCTATTTGTGAGCAAACATAAATCCGCAGACCAAAAACTGGGTATCAGAAACAAGCCTAAAGGAGCCTACAAGAAGGCACCACTATCGGTTGCGCCGCAAGTCCCAAAAAGAGGCACTAACTCTTTGAACCAATTTAGGTAAATGGATGTCAAAGTGCTCCTGCTTACCCCCTTGACATGATACAATGTCGGTGTAATTAAGAGGTATCAAGCTATGGAACCCGAACAAGATCAAAAGTCGGCCCAGGCTACCGCCGAGCGGCCAGCTCAAGCTGCCCCGGCTGCCGCGCCGCCCGAAGAATCATCTGCGTCAAAGCCAACAAAAGCTGCCACCAGCTATGGCAAACGACCAATGTGGCAGTGGGTACTGCTATATGTAGTCTTGGCCATTATTGTTTATGGCCTTATCTACTACTTCTTCCTCCGTGACAGTGGCACAGACGGTACTGGCGGATTAGGTTACTAGAAGCCTAAGCTGCGTATTCCCCGCTTTTTTTGCGGTGCTTTATAGCAGTTAGTCGCGGTATATATGCTCGGGCTGCGGCATCTAGCCCTAATACTTTTAAGGCTCCAATTAGCACATATAATTGGTCGAGTTCACGTTCTAAAACTTTAGGGGAGTCTTCGGCATCTTTAAAAAATACTTCTACTTTATTGACCAGCCATTTCTCTTCGCTGGTGTTAAGCTGACGCGGCGTAATATCGGTAATTTGCTTTAGGCCGGATGGTTTTACTACTTCTAACGATCGCGCAGACCGGTCGCGTTTATTAAGGTGACCACGCTTTATCAAATTATTAACGTGCAGGCTGACAGTTGCCACCGAAGTGTAGTTTAGACCCCTCATAATCTCACGGTAGCTGGGGCTGTAGCCGCGACTAGCTATAAAACCTTCGATAAAGGTTAGCAGCTCTTTTTGCTTCTTAGTTGGTCTAATTTTGGTACTTTCCATTAGTTTAAATATACCAATTTTGTAAAATCGTGCTTCAGCAGAGCTTTGCAAAATTGAGAGGAGAAAGCGACTTGAGGTTGAGAGTAAGCAAGAATTACGAGCTTACGAAAATCGAGCGTCGATCCCGACGACACACCGCTATTATAACTGCCTAATCCACTCTGGGCATCAATACTCCCTCACATCTCCATACTCACCCGACTCACATATACTCACGTACTAGTATACTAGTACGTGAGTATGGTGATGAAGGGGCATGGTGATGGGTTGGCAAAGAAATGCTAGCGCAGGTGCTTTTTGGCAGGATGGCGCGGAGCCGGTATTCTGATTGGGAAAACCCAAAAGCGGTACCAAAAGTAATTCCAAACCGTAAAGAAACCGGCCGATATAAAGTTGCCAATATATGGTGTTATCCCTGCCAGCCTTAAGCCGTAGATAATAAAGAAGTCCATCACAAAATCAATTAAGGAAATTACTATGTAGCGGCCGCTGACCTGGCCAAAATGGCCAGATAAGTGAGGGTTACGAAATACCCAGTATCGTTGCAGAATAAAGTTAATAGCCCAGCCAAAAATATTAGCGCCTAGCTTGGCCCACCACAGGCTCCAACGTAAACCGGACCAAAGTAGCGCAAATACCAAATAACCGCTCCAAAAATAAGCTCCGCCGGAAATTAAATATTCAATAAACTGGATTAATAGCTCACGGCTAGATTTTGATAACTTTTGCATCTGCTTTTTGCTTACTAGGGAGTATAACAGGACTACAAGCCACCCCCGCTAACCCCCACCAAAGATAGGCCAAAGTGTCATCTGTCCAGGCATGGGACACTAAGTTGATAAACGTAATCCCGGCTAAGCTTGCTAGTAGTGCTCTGCCTAAAGGCTGATCTTTGACTTTCCAAAGCTCTTTAATAATCAGACCTAGCATTGATAGGAACAAAATCAGCCCGGCTACACCTAATTCCTGGCCGATCTGAACGAAATAATTTTCAGAAATTTTAGGTTCACTATTCAAATTCCTTCGCGAGGCAGGACCGGCGCTGCCGACACCTCCACCCAGCGGGTTATTAATAATATCCTTGGCGCCTCCTTTGATAGCTTCCAGCCTTTGGGCATTTGAGCTTTCTTGTGACGGCGATACTTCGCTAGAGTGAAATACAGCGTTTTGAATAAAATCATTATCCCTTAGCCAAAAAAAGCTCAGGCTGCTAAGGGTTATTAGCACTATGCCAACTGCCGCAACCGTATGACGGGCGAAAGCTTTTTTCCGACTCAAGCCGAATAAAACAGCTAGAGCTATGATCGTGCCTATTTCTGCGCTCCTAGAATAGCTGCCAAATAAAAGGATAGCCGCAGCCCCAACTAATAGGAGTAGTTTTGGGGATTTTTTAATAGTCGTTAGGATAAGCGCCACAGACAATGTAATGACTAGCAAGAGGTAAGCACCCAAAGGGTTAGGCCCTGGAAGGGTGGATTGCACTCTTACAAAATCAGGGTTTTGATCAACTAACTGATAGGGGGTAACTGTTTGTGGGCCATAACCGATGTGCGTCAATATATTGTCTGATAAAATAAACATTTGCATTAAGCCAAATAAAGTGACGATACCTGCTGGAAAGAATATAATTTTCAGCCATGGTAGGCCTCTTAATTTATCTTTGGCCACACTAGCTGCAAGTAAAACTAATAAGAAAAATCCGGGTAACCGTAAATCCAAAATCAGACCCTGCAAGATAGCCTTGTAGGATACCCGGCCTGTGGCAAAATCAATGGCGGCTACTATCAAAATAAAGAGGATGTAAGCAAGAGGTATAAAAATTATGGGCTTACGCATTAGTTGCTTAAGCAAGGAGAGGTGATGGAAAATAAAGTTAACAATAATGGCAGCTACTACAATCAGCGCAAGTTCTTTCCAAACCCTGAAGAAATAAAAATTCTCAAAATTGCTAACCGCCCAGACATACAAGGGGGTATAAAAGGGACTGATCAGCATAACAGCCGCTACAACGTATGCTACGGCTTTAATACTAAAAGGGTTTTTATATCTCATTATTGAGGTTTGGGGTAATCACGTTCTAAGATAGTATTATAGATTATGAAGAGTAACGCCTCCCTCGTATACGGCTTAGTGCTAGTTGTAGGAGATTTTTTAGCCTTAGTAGCCGCTTTTATCTTCGCCTACGCTATCCGGGGCCCATTATCTACCGTACCTGTTGCCACTCCAATCCCGGCTACTGAGTATTTGAGTGCTTTTTTACTACTTCTACCCTTTTGGATATTAATTTTTGCTTTGCTTGGGCTTTATAGCCCTTCAATTCAAGAAAAGCGTTTTTCGGAACTAGGTCGTCTGCTCATGGGCTCCTTTGTAGGCTTACTTTTTGTAATTGCCTATAGCTACTTACTTGATAAAACCATTTTCCCATCACGACTAGTGCCAGTTTATGGTTTCAGCCTGGCCTTTATTTTCTTAGTGGCCTTTAGAAACTTAGCTCGTGAGTTTAGGGCACGGCTCTATCGATACGATATTGGCATAACTAACATATTGATTGTGGGTAATACTAAAGTTGCACGTGAGCTGGTCGAAAATCTGGCGGACTATCACATCTCCGGCTACCGGCTTGTAGGCGTAGTGGGCAATAAAGCTCATACTGCCAAGCGCTACCCCCACCTGCCCGTCTTTGACAACTTTGAGCAGGCTGTGTCTAAACTTAAACCTAATGATATCCATAGCATTGTCCAAACTGAGCTATATGCCGATGCAGATCTCAATAATGAGATCCTAGAGTTTGCCCAAACTCATCATATTGCCTACCGTTTTGTACCCGGCAACAGTGAGTTGTTTGTTGGCAATATCGCAGTTGAGTTGTTCCGGTCCCAGATCCCGGTGATAGCCGTACATCAAACAGCTTTAATTGGCTGGGGCCGGATTGTTAAGCGCCTGACTGACTTCTTGCTCGGGGGGATGGCCTTCACTGTGTCTCTACCTTTCATGCTCTTTATAGCTCTGGCGGTTAAGGTGTCTGACATACGCGGGCCAATTTTTTATAAAGATAGGCGTTTAACTCGGTTTAACAATATTGTAAATATCTATAAATTCCGAAGTCATAAACAGGTTTATAGTGGGTTAACCCCAGAAGAGGCTTTTGCCAACATGGGTCGCCCAGAGCTTACAAAAACTTACCGCAGAAATGGTGATTATCTAGCCACTGATCCACGAATTACTCCCTTTGGAAGATTTCTACGTCGCACCAGTCTTGATGAACTGCCCCAGTTATTTAATGTAGTAAAAGGCGACCTAAGCTTAGTGGGGCCACGAGCTTTGCAAGTTAGTGAGCTGGAACAATATGACAAAAAGGATATGATCTTAGCAGTTAAATCCGGTGTGACTGGCCTTGCCCAAGTCTCTGGCCGACGTTCGATTAGCTTTGACGAGCGCCGTAAGCTTGACCTTTATTATGTCCAAAACTGGAGTTTGTGGTTAGACCTTATAATCTTGGTCAAGACTATACGAGTTGTCTTTTCACGCATCGGAGCAAAATAGTGCGTGTAGCTATCGTGCACGATTGGTTCGTAGGCGGTGGCGCGGAACGAGTCGTATATGAATTGCACAAAATGTACCCCAATGCACCGATTTTTACCGCCTATTGCAGTGATGAATGGCGCACAAAATTGGCTTCCACCCAAATTGTTACTAGCTATATGCAGCACTGGCCTTTCTCCAAAATCCGCAAATTTTTACCTCCCCTAAGAGCTCTTTGGTTTTCACGCTTAGACTTCAGGGACTACGACCTAGTTATCAGCAGTTCGGGAGCCGAAGCCAAAGGAATCCGAGTTGAACGCCAACAATGGCAAATGGCATTTGGAAAAATTATTGGTAAATGGCAAATGAAAAATGAAAGATCTGATGTAAAGAGCCCAATTCACATCAGCTATATCCATGCACCCACGCATTATTACTGGGCGCGCTACGAAGATTATCTTGAGCAACCGGGCTTCGGTGTATTTAACTGGCTAGCCCGCCTAGGACTAAGATTATTAATCGGGCCGATGCGTCGTTGGGATTTTAAAGCTGCTCAGCGTCCTCAATACTTAATTGCCAACTCTCACTACACTAAGGACCAAATAAAAAAATGCTACAAAAGAGAGGCGACAGTTATTCATCCACCTGTGGATGTCGACCGCTTCAAACTACCGACTACCAACCGTCAACTACCGCCGCGAAGCGGCTTTATAACGGCTGGAAGGCAGACTCCATATAAAAGAATCGATTTAGCGGTGACAGCCTGCAGTATGCTTAATTTGCCATTAAAAGTTATCGGTTCTGGACCTGACCATAAAAAGCTCACGAAAATCGCTGGGCCGAGTGTGGCTTTCTTGGAACAAGTGAGTGATGAAGCTATGCCTAAATTTTTAGGACAAGCTAAAGCTTTCATCTTCCCCGGTATTGATGATTTTGGAATTGTGGCTGTTGAAGCTTTAGCAGCCGGCACGCCAGTAATTGCAGCTGGTTATGGTGGGGCTCTTGATTATATAACTAAAGAAACTGGTATTTTATTTAAACCTCAGTCCGAACAAGCTCTGGTAAAAGCTCTTGAGGAATTCGAGAATAAGCATTTTGATAGCCGAATAATTGCCAAGGCGGCTCAAAATTATTCGTTAGATGACTTTAGATTAAGCTTTAGGAGTTTTGTTAAAGACGTGGGTAAAGAAGCTTAAGTTGAACCATATAATAGTTCAATCATTTCCACAGTTAAATCTTTTTTTAACAGATTAAAAACTTAGTCGCACCAATTTTTTCAGGGGATAACCCAAATTTTTATTCAGCAGTTATAAAAGGGTGTTTTTCTGCTACTTTTTCTGACAACTCTACTAGTCTGTCTAGGGTTTCAAGTTGAAGTTGTGCGTTTGATCTATAACCAGGCCTCCCGGAGTCGATATAGTCTCTCTTAAGGTGGATCACTTCTTCCTGGTGGCCCTGGCTATCAAGTTTAATTGCTGTCACATTCGGACAATAAGATGGATTCTCAGGCTGAAAAAGTAAAAAGATCCACCTTCCATTATCAGAGGTATCTACAGGTTCAATTTCTATGTAGCCTTTACCTGTAACTGTGTCCAGTTCTTGTCCTAATGGAAGAAGCCGGCTGAAGATTTCATCGAATCTTTGCAAGTTATCCTCCTCTAAAACATTACTAGCGGCTTCCACGCTCATCAAACCAAAATAACAGCTATGTATTTGTTTTCCAAGCATGAGCATAATCAATCGAGTAGAATAGATATTATTTATGATTATTAACTCCAAGAAGGCTATCTTATGAGGCTTAGTTCATCCTTCAGGGATCCGAGTGGCTTTATGTTCCGAGCAGACGGCTCGTTACTGCGATATGTAAGTCTTCTTTATAAGGATAACTACGATAAGCTGCTCTCTTCAGGGCTCTATGAAAAACTAGAGGCAGCCAATTTACTAATTAGCCATCAAGATGTGACCAAAAAGCACGGCAAGGTTGATAATCGCTGTTACAAAATTTTAAGGCCCGAATTAGTCCCATTCATCTCATACCCATATGAGTGGTCCTTCTCCCAGTTAAAAGACGCCGCCCTAACAACCTTGAAAATCCAGAAGCTAGCTTTAGAACATGGCATGATCCTAAAAGATGCCAGCGCTTACAACATTCAGTTCTATGGAGGCGAGCCTTTGTTGATTGATACGCTCTCTTTTGACGTTTATAAGGAAGGGCAAGCCTGGTTGGCTTACCAGCAGTTCTGCCATCATTTCATGGGCCCCCTAGCCTTAGCCGCCTATGTTGATATACGCCTGTTAAAGCTATTAAGGGATTATGTTGATGGTATTCCGCTAGACTTAGTCTCAAAATTACTGCCGGTTAAAACCAGGTTTAAACCTCAGCTTTACATGCATTTGCATCTCCATGCTAAAAGTCAGAAAAAACACGCCGGAAGGCAGAAAAAAGTCTCGGCTACTTTAAGCCTTAAAGCCCTAAATAATCTAGTGGATAGCTTAGAGTTGGTTATTAAGTCCCTAAAGTGGCAGCCATCCGGCACTCAGTGGGCCGATTATTACGAAGACACTAACTACAGCCAAACAGCCTTTAAATCGAAGTTAAAGATAGTAGAAGAATTAATTAGCTTATCTAAGCCTTCAGTCATGTGGGATATGGGAGCTAACATTGGAGAATTTAGCCGGCTGGCCAGCAATAAAGATGTTTTTACAATTGCCTTTGATACGGACCCGGCTGCCGTTGAAAAAAATTATCTGCAAGTCAAAAAAAATAGTGAGTCAAATTTGCTACCTTTAACTTTAGACCTGGCTAACCCCAGCCCGCCTATTGGGTGGGCTAACCAAGAAAGAATGTCACTTAGCGACAGAGGTTCACCTGATTTGGTTATGGCACTGGCTCTAATCCACCACTTAGCAATATCTAATAATGTGCCCTTAGCTGATATTGCCAAGTTTTTTGCTGGTTTAACTAAGCATTTAATAATCGAATTTGTACCTAAAGAGGATTCACAAGTAAAAAGATTGCTTCTTAACCGTAAGAATATTTTTTCAAACTATTCCCAAAAAGAATTCGAGAAGGTTTTTGCAAACTATTATAAGGTCGTTAAAAGCGCAAAAGTATCAGGCAGCCAAAGAACTATCTATTTAATGAAGAACCTAATCAATTTAAGAAATATTGATTAGGATTACTACCCCTATTGCGCTTAAGCTTGAAAGGTGTTAGTATACAGACACACTGCGATAAACGGTCAGTGCGGTAAAATAAAAAGCTATGGTTCGGAAACTTAGAAAACTCTATCTTAATAAAAGGCTGGCTTTAGTAGTAACAGCCGCATTGCTCTTGCTTGTAGGAGCATTCGCTTTTAATCAGTCGAAGGACAAGGATGTAGCTACCGAGACGGCACCCGAGCCTTATATAAACCTTGATCCGCCCACAGCGGAGCAAAAGCAGGCGACCGAGGAATTCAAGAAATCGCTGGCTGAAGATCAGCCAAGAACACCGCGTACTACCTCAAGCGGTAAAACTCAAGTTACTCCGATAATCACGAGTGTCTCCGGCGGTGAAGTTAGGTCATATGTCCAGGGTGTAATTGAGGATGGCGGTACTTGCACCGCTATAGCCACCAAGAGCGGAGCGTCACTCGTCAGCAGCAGCTCCATTGGATTTGCCGACGCCACATACACAGGATGTCCGCCTATTAAGCTCGATTTAAGTGGTAATGGCTGGTCGGTAACCGTCAGTTATAGTTCACCAACGTCAGAAGGCAAGTCAAGCGCCTATGGGGCCAATTGATATGGGGCTTCAGCAACTTAAAACACATCTATTAAAAACTGGTCTGACCTTGGCTGGATGCCTGATTTTAGCTGGAGCTATTAATGTTGGCAAGGCTGAAGCCACGCCTTCACCCAGTCAATGGCAGGCCGGCAACATTATCAGTGATGGCAAATTTTTCAACTCCACCTCCATGACTCCGGCGGCGATTCAAAATTTTCTGAACTCCAAGGTGGCTGCCTGCGATACTTGGGGTACTCAACCTTATGGCAATACAGGTATGACACGTGCACAATGGGCAGCTGCCAACGGTAAACCTCAGCCGCCGTATACATGTCTCAAAGAGTACTCGGAGAATACACCAGCTATGTCAGCCGATGCATACTGTAATGCCTATGGCGGCGGTACTAACAATGCAGCTACAATTATCTGGTATATCTCGCAGATTTGCGGAATTAATCCGCAGGTTCTAATTGTTCTTCTTCAAAAAGAGCAGAGCCTCGTGACGGACGATTGGCCGTGGCCGAGGCAATACCAATTTGCCACCGGCTATTGTGTTTACGATGTTGGTCCTCCGCCTCCAAGCTGCGAGGGCACTGATGGCTTTTTCCGGCAGGTTTATTATGCTGCACGACAGTTTAAGAGGTATGCAGCCCTACCCCAGAATTATAATTTTCGGCCTAATGCTACAAGCAATATTCAATACGACGTAGATACAAATTGCGGCAGCTCAGCTGTATACATACAAAATCAGGCCACAGCAAACTTGTATAACTACACTCCTTACCAACCTAACCAGGCGGCTTTGAATGCCGGATATGGCTCAGCTGAACCATGTGGTGCATACGGCAACCGGAACTTCTGGCTGTTTTACTGGGACTGGTTTGGCCCGACAACCGGAGTCGATTATTCGTGGTCATACATTAGTACATCTTTCTCAACCGGATCTTCCCAGGTTACGGGTAACTCCCAGATAACTATTACCGTCACTGCAAAAAACACTGGTAATCAATCTTGGTCCAGCACAAATTTCCCGGTGCGGCTAGCGACCTTCGCGCCGTCTAATCATAGTAGTGCGCTTTATAATTCCAGCTGGATAAGTTCTTCTAGACCGGCCAATGTCGGGCAGCCCGTCGTGGCGCCCGGAGAGAATGGGACCTTTACCTTCGTCGCTAATGTGCCCAACATCAGCGGCAGTTATTACGAGAGGTTTAATCTCGTTGCCGAAGGCTCTACTTGGATGCCCGATATCGGCTTTAGTATCGAACTCCGAGTCACCAAATCTACCTACAAATATCAGATGGTCTCGCAGAGTTCCACTAATGGCTGGGTGTTGACGCCTGGCCAGAACTCGCAGTTCACGCTGGTCGCCAGAAATACCGGCAATACCACATGGAACAATTCGTCAAATCCAGTCAAACTTGCGACTTGGGATCCGCCTTATAGCCGGAGCGACTTCGACCCTGGAACCTGGGAAGGACCATATCGCGCTGCTACTTTGCAAGAGTCATCGGTTGCACCCGGCCAAAACGGTACATTCGTATTCCCGGTCAAGGCACCTAATACCTCCGGCTTTTATGCCGAACGCTTTAATTTAGTCATGGAAGGAGTATCTTGGTTTGATGACCCTTGGCTGGAGTTCCAGACCAATGTTGGTAATTTCTATACTTGGCAGATGGTATCGCAAAGTTCTAATCAAGGATTCAGTCTCAGCAAAGGCGAAATTGCCCAATTTACATTAGTCGCAAAAAATACGGGTAATGTAACCTGGAACAACTCAAGTAATCCTGTCCGATTAGCAACTTGGAATCCGTCTTATCGCATTAGCCCGTTCTGTAGTGACAACACTAACTGGGTTATGGGTTGCATACGAGCCGCAACCTTACAGCAATCGTCAGTAGCTCCAGGAAATAACGGGACATTTGTATTTACAGTCCAGGCTCCACAAAAAGCTGGCTTTTATTTGGAGCGGTTCAATTTGGTAGCAGAAGGCCTTGCGTGGTTTACAGACCCTTGGCTTGAATTCCAGGTTCACGTAGAATAGCTCCCCCTCATAGCCGTTAGTGCGTGCTATACTCTAACCTGTAATTCATGTTTTGGAAAGATAAGAAAGTTCTAGTGACTGGCGGTCACGGTTTTCTTGGCAGCCATCTTGTAGAAAAACTCCAAGAATTCAAGGCGAATGTCATAGCCCCCTCTCGTGCTGAATATGACTTAGTAGATCGCGGCGCCATTATCAAAATGTATGAAGACCATCCTGCTGATATGGTTATCCATTTGGCAGCAGTTGTTGGGGGTATTGGCATAAACCAAAAACATCCGGGTAAGTTCTTTTATGAAAATCTCATGATGGGAGTACAGTTAATTGAGTACGCTCGTGTGGCGGGCATATCCAAGTTTGTGGCTTTAGGTACAATTTGTGCTTATCCCAAATTCACTCCTGTGCCTTTTAAAGAGAATGACTTATGGAATGGCTATCCAGAAGAAACGAACGCGCCTTATGGTTTAGCTAAAAAAATGATGCTCGTCCAATCGCAAGCTTACAGGCAAGAATATGGCTACAATTCTATTTTCTTACTTCCAGTCAATCTTTATGGCCCTAGAGATAACTTCAACCCGCAAAGCTCTCACGTTATCCCCGCTTTGATTAAAAAGTGTGTGGATGCTGTGGAGTCTGGGGCCAACAGTATTGAAGTATGGGGGGATGGCTCACCAACCCGTGAATTTTTATATGTAAAAGATGCAGTAGAGGGAATTTTACTGGCAGCTGAAAAATATGATAAAAGCGATCCGGTTAATTTAGGCAGCTCGTTTGAGATCTCAATCAAAGATTTGGTTGAATTGATAGCCAAAGAGACAGGGTTTGAGGCCCAAATCAAATGGGATAAATCTAAACCTAATGGCCAGCCTCGGAGAAAGTTAGATACCTCAAGAGCCAAAAAAGAGTTTGGCTTTGAATCAAAAACCACATTTGAGGATGGCCTGCGTGAAACGATAAAATGGTATCGAGAGCACAGATCAAATGCGTAGTTTAACTAATGAAACCGTAATATCGCCAGGTAAACAGAGCAGCGTCAGCCTGCGCGAACTTTGGCTATACCGAGAGTTGTTTTACTTCTTTGCCTGGCGAGATATCAAAGTCCGCTACAAACAATCGGTGCTTGGTATCGGGTGGGCAATTCTCCAGCCACTATTGCTGGCCATTATTTTTACGCTTTTTTTTCACCGCATAGCCGGCATTAGCTCAGGTGACCAGGACATCCCTTACCCCGTCTTTGCTTACCTTGGCTTAATGTTTTGGAACGCTTTCTCCGGCGCGCTAAATAGCATAAGCAACTCGCTTGTGGGGAACGCCGGCGTAATCACCAAGATATATTTTCCTCGATTAATCCCACCGTTGGCGGCGTCAGCCTTAAGTATTGTGGACTTTTTCTTCGCCACCATAATTTTCGTTATCATCCTCCTTGTCTTCACTGTGACGCCAGGATTGCTAGGTATTCTATTGATTATTCCTTCCCTTTTGCTTATTACTGTTGCCGCTCTGGGAGCTGGTTTATTTTTCGCAGCTTTGAACGTCAAATACCGTGATGTTCGCGCGGCATTACCTTACCTTGTGCAAGCCCTTTTCTTTATGACGCCTGTAATTTATCCTATAACCCTAATCCCGGAACGCTTTCGCGACATTGCCTACTTAAACCCCGCAGCCGGAGCCATCAGCACGGTTAAGGCTGGTATCTTTGGCCAGCCAGTGGAGTGGGGCAGTCTTGCGCTCTCCTGGATTAGCGCAATCGTTCTACTGATAATTGGTATTTGGTATTTCAAACGGACAGAGAAGGATTTTGTAGACGTAATATGAAGCCAGTTATTCAAGTTGAAAATATTAGTAAATCTTATGATATAAGCCACCAGACCAGGGCATCCTACGGCACTCTGAAGGATGATTTTGCAAATCTTCTAAAAAAGTCGGTTGGACGGGGGGATAGAGATGAGCATGAGACCTTTTGGGCCTTAAAAGACGTATCCTTTGAAGTCGGCGAAGGTGAAGCTTTCGGAATAATCGGCAAGAATGGTTCCGGTAAATCAACCCTGTTAAAAATCCTTTCTCGGATTGTTGAGCCAAGCAGTGGCACTGCTAGACTTCGTGGCAGAGTTGCCAGCCTGCTCGAGGTTGGTACAGGTTTTCATCAGGAACTAACCGGCCGCGAAAATATTTTTTTTAATGGCTCTATGCTTGGAATGAGCCGCCAGGAAATAAGGAAGAAGTTTAATGAGATTGTAGAATTTTCCGAAATCGAACAGTTTCTAGATACTCCTGTTAAATTTTACTCCTCCGGCATGTATGTCCGTTTAGCTTTTGCCGTGGCCGCACACCTTGATCCGGAAATATTGATTCTAGATGAAGTTTTAGCAGTTGGGGATGCCCAGTTCCAAAAAAAGAGCATGGATAAAATGCTAAGCATTGCAAAAGGCGGACGCACAATTATTTTCGTCAGCCACAGCATGGCTTCCGTCGAAGATCTATGTGACAGAGCAATGCTACTGCACAGAGGTAAAGTAAAGATTATCGGTGATACTAGTGAGGTCGTTGATAAATACTTAGGGGAAAGTTCGCCCAAGGAAGCCGAAGGAACCGCTGCGGCCCTAGCTGCTGATGAAGCTAGTAAATCTAAAAGGGAGCTTACAAAGATTCCTATAGAAAAACGCCGTGATAGGCAGGGTACAGGACGGGTTAGATTTACTGAGCTTAATTTAGAAAACCATATTGAAAAGAAGCGGCAGTTGAAAATTAAACTTGCGCTAAAAAATAGGACTAAGACGAAGTTCGAGAACTTTAAGCTCTCTATAGATATTTTTGACAGTGCGGGTAACTACATAAGCAATTGTTTGAATTACACGGTGAATCAAACAATTAATCTTCACCCAGGCGATAACTATGTAACAGTCACCGTCGACAAGATAAACCTTGTTCCGGGTGCTTATTATATAAACTGTTTCGCCGGTAAAGATTTTAACAATAGTGAGATATTCGATTGGGTGGAAAACGCCGGTTCATTTAGGGTACCTGTCTATGACTATTACCGTGCCGGCAAACCGCCAGAGGTGATCCCCAAGTTTGTCTACTTGGATCATAGCTACGAAGTTGGTACTAAACTATGAGAGCTATAAAAAAAATTATTTCATCATTATTCGCTTTATTTGGTTATAGAATAACGAAGATTACAAGAGGTTCCATCCTTGTTAATGAAGTAATCGCAACTGAAAAAACCGAAGAGCCCGAGCCCAAAACTGCCCAAGACATAGAGTTCGAGTTCATCTCCCTACTCCCAGGGTTTTTGGACCGCGATGCTTACGAACTTTTTTGCAAACTCGGACAGATTTTTCAAAAGAAAACTCCTGAAATTTTAGAAGTCGGAATTTTTTGCGGTAAAAGTTTCTTAGCTCTTGGGCTTGCCTTCAAAAGCCCTTCCCGATTAGTGGGCGTTGATCCTTTTTACGAAGATTTTAAAGACTCTCCCGCGCTTGAAGATGAAGGCGAATATTTGGAACAGGCTTCAGAGTACCTAACCGGGAAACAGCGGCTAGCTCTCCTAGAAAAGACTTTGGCGAATAGTAAGAACTTCAGGGCGGATTTACCCGCTAAGTTCACTATTCTTGAGATGACGCAGGATGATTTTTTTAAAACCAAAAAAGTTTCTGAGAAATTTGATGTTGTGCATATAGACGGAGAGCATACTTTCCAGGCAGTTTATGATTTTTTTGACCAGGTCGATACAACTTTGAATACCAGCTCAATTGTTATTGTTGACGATTTTCTTAACCCGGGGTTCCCTGAGATTTCTGAAGCAGTTCATATTCACCCCACTTACAAAAAAGAGGTCTTTCCAGTTTTCTATGGATTCAATAAAGCGGTATTTCTTTACAAACCGGTCACCGCTCAAGTTAAAAAATTTTCGAGCCAATTATCAAAAGCCTACAGGTCGGAAGGTAGAGCCGTGAGACCTCTAGTGGATGGCTCTGTGACTGTACAATGAAGATTTATATATTGCCGATTGATTCTAAACTGCAACCAGATTCACAAAAATTTGAATACCCTGCTGGTAATTCGGACTATGGTGTCGAACAGGATTTTCTAAGATATATAAGTACTAAATCTTTGGCAACCGACTCGCCCACCGAAGCAGGTTGGCATTATCTGCCGGTCTTTTGGACTCGCTGGCACCTTAACCATAATTATGGAAAGGAAGGCTTAAAGGAGCTCCAAGCTGAGGTTTCAAAAAGCCTCATAGATCCTCAAAGAACTTTTACCATCTGCCAGTATGACGATGGCCCGGTAATTGACCTTGGGCCCGTAACCGTTTTCTTAGCCTCTAGAAAGACAAAGGCTGGCCTGGATATACCGCTTTTACGCAATCCCTTGAAAACCCCTTTTTTTAAACCCCGGAAGCAATACCTAGCTTCATTTGTTGGCAGACTCGATACCCACCCAATCCGAAAACAGATGGCAATGGCCTTAGAAGGACGCGACGACATCATGATTAGCGATGGAGACAAGGGACAAAAATTTTTTGTAAACGAAACCCTGCGTTCCTATACCGCGCTTTGTCCTAGAGGATACGGCGGCAGTTCCTTTCGTTTCTATGAAGCGATGCAGCTAGGTATAGCCCCGCTGCTTATCGGAGATATTGACACCCGGCCGTTTAAAAAATATATAGCGTGGGATAGTGTAAGTTTCTATATAAAAAACGCTGAAAAGCTTCCCGCACTTTTAGATGGCCTTGATAAAAAAAGGTTGAAATATATGGGCAGCATGGCGAAAAAAACCTATATGAATCATCTCCAGTACGGAAAATGGGGTGACTACGTTATTAAGGAGCTAGAAACGACATCATGATATCGTTAGATAAAAAGATAACCAAACACGCCTTAGCTGCGGAAGAAGTCTGGGGTAAAGCCTACGACAAATTCCCAAGAGTGATTTCAAAAAAGAAACTAAAAAAGGGGGTAGAGCTAGGAGTTGCTTTCGGCGGTCACACGGAAGCCATCTTAAAAAATACCGCCGTCGAGCACCTGTATGGGGTCGATCCTTACCTCCACATAGCCGGCTATGATGATCCAATGAACCTGCCGCAAAATGAGTTCGACGCCATATTTAAGTTCGTCAAAAAAAGGATGGCCAGCTTTGGTAAGCGTTATATTCACATCAGGCAAACTTCTGAGCGCGCCGCCAGTTCAATAAAAGAAGCTTTGGATTTTATTTATATTGATGCCAATCACTCTTATAAGGGTGTCTGGGGTGATTTGATAAGGTGGTATCCGAAAATACTCGAAGGCGGGATAATTGGCGGTCATGACTATGGGCATCCCAGTTTTCCAGGTGTAAAGCGGGCGGTTGATAAATTTTTCGGACGGTTGAGTTGGCCAATCCACGAGGAGGGCGAAGGGGTTTGGTGGGTTGAGAAAAAACCAGTTTCTGTAAGTTTCATCATGCCGACCTACAACGCGGAAAAAACCATTGAAGCTTCAGCAGAGTCTATTTTCAAAGACAATTTTTTGCCAGGAGATGAAGTAGTAATCGTTAATGATTGTTCTACCGACAATACGGCAGGAGCATTAAAAAATTTGCAAAAAAAACACCCAGAGATTAAGATCTTCAATCATGCCATCAACAAAGGAGGCGGCGCAGCGCGTAATACTGCTGTTAAGCATGCTAAAAACGCACTTATTTTTTGCCTGGATGCAGATAATGTTTTGGCCCCGGACTCCGTAATCAAGCTGAGGGATTTTCTAGTCGTTTCTGGTGGAGACGCCGCTTCATTTAGCACCCTAAAATATTTTAAAATTGCCCCCTCTAATGTCACGCATCAGTGGCATTTTGACGATAACAATGCTAGCTTGGAAGGAGCACTTTCCACTTATAAATTCCCCGGCTCAAGTGGCAACTATTTGTTTACCAAGGAGAGTTGGCAAAAAGCTGGACGATACCCTGAATTCGCAGGAGCTCTGGATGCTTGGGGATTTGGGCTCCGGCAGGTAGCCACGGGATCAAAAATGACAGTTATGCCTCAGTCGTTTTATTACCATCGTTATGGCCATGATTCATACTGGATGCGTGAGGCTCGGACAGGCGAAACATCCGCTAGAGCCCTGCAGCTATTAACCCCTTTTTTAAATCAGTTGAATGAACGTGACGTCGACCATATTAAAAGTGAAAGAGCTCGTAATAATTGGTTTGACAACCTAGAGAAGCGCCCAGTTCGAGTTAGGAAAAGGGGGGGCCGTTCTCCTTTATTGATTAGAATTAAGAAGAGGTTAAAAAAATGAAGCTGCACTTAGGCTGCGGACAAGTTTACTTGGAAGGCTATGTCAATATTGATTACCCACTTAGCAAGCATACGGTTCAGCAAAAATCGGTTGCCGATGAGTTCGCCGATTTAACCGATATGAAATATAAGCCCGAGAGTATCGAAGAGGTGCGACTGCATCATGTTTTTGAACATTTCCCCCGCACTCAAGCTGTAGCACTATTGGTAAGCTGGCATAGCTGGTTAAAAAAAGGCGGACGGGTACATATAGAGGTTCCGGAGTTTGATGCGACCGCCCGACTCGTATTGGACCCTAAAGTGCCAAAGAAGGACCGGAGGCTGGCCATGCGTCATATATTCGGTTCTAACGAAGCTCCATGGGCTGTCCACTATGACGGGTGGAATGAAGAAAGGTTCAAAGAGCTTTTTGATACTTTTGGCTTTAAAACGGAAAAAGTGGAAAGAAATTCATATATGGCAACCAGGAACATCGAGGTCTTCGCCAAAAAAAATAAAAAGACACCTAGCTCCGATAAAATAAGAGAGAAAGCTCGAGATTATCTGCGGCCATTCACAGTTAATGACAGTGAATTTGAGACCCGGCTTCTCGAAATCTGGCTTAATGACTTTACGGGGCAGCTAAAGAAAACCTTTGTCGATTTATGATATCCAAAAAACCTTACATAAGCGTGATCATCCCGACCTACAATCGGGCGAGGTTTATCATCAAGGCCATTGACAGTGTCCTCAACCAAAAAAATTGTCAGTGGCCCTTTGAAATTATCATTGTTGATGACGGCTCGACAGATAATACTGAGTCAATTTTAAAGCCTTACAAAAATAAAATCCGATATTTTAAAATTCCTCATTCCGGCCTACCGGCCGTGGCCCGTAACTACGGCATCAAAAAGGCCCGCGGCGAGCTGATCGCTTTCCAGGATTCAGACGACCTATGGGTGCCTAATAAACTTGCCAGCCAAATCCCTGTGTTTGATGACCGCTCCGTAATTTTGTCTTACGGCAATGCAGAACTTAGCACTAATACCGACAAGCGCTCTAAGCAAACGGTAATCCCACAAGGTTCTGGCAAAAGCGGCTTCATTTTTAAAGAGTTAATAGATACAAATTTTATCTCCACACTTACAGTAATGGCACGTAAAGACAGTATTGTTGACGCTGGCGGGTTTAATGAATCGCCATCACTTAGAGGTGTTGAAGACTATGAGCTCTGGCTACGCTTATCCGCTCATGGTCAGTTTATTTTTGTTGATAAACCGTTAGCTCTACATAGGCGGCACGCCGAAAATATTAGCCACACGATTGACTATCAAAACAACGAACATATTTTGTCTGTCTATAGAGAGATACTGAAGACTAATGTAACGAAAGAGCAGAAGTCATTGGTGCGTCATGCCATCCATCATCTCTTGAACTCCAGGCAGAATAGACTATCGGGGATAAAATACATTACGAACAAAGTCCAAATTTTTACCAACAAGGCCAGACTGAACTAGATCGGATATAAGAGTGTCATGCCCGGCAGACCGGTAGCTGTATCTACACGCCTATACTTGACTTGAGAATTTTTAAGACAGTCCCGAATAGCCCTATACGGCCCGATGTTGTATCTGGAATCAGGCAATTGATAGAACGTATCGTGCAAGAGAACAACCGCCCTAGGGGCTGCCTCGATTATCCCGTCTAGTTCCCTCTTAACCGATTCGTAAGAATGGTCACCGTCAACGAAAAATAGAGCGTGCCCTCCTTTTCGGGTCGGACTCTTTTGGCCATCCATTATCTCCAGCGCGGTATCCAGGCCGTCTCCTTGGTGTAGTTTGACACGAGAAAGCCCTTGAACCATTTTCCCCCTCTTATGGTAAGGATGCTCCCCGTGCTCCACTCCGTCAGGCAGATCAACGGAGTGGATTACTGTTTTAAGCTCCAGAGCCTCGCTGATTTCATAAAAAATGCGTGCCGATTTGCCTACATGCGTTCCCCATTCGAATATAAGTGTTGGTTTAAAGCGAGCCACAGCCCCGCACATCAGTAGCAGCTCGTTTAGTGGGAAGGGATGAACACCAACTACCGGAACAAGCTCCTTAACGATTAGTTCGGATAGTTCCCAGTTATCAATTTCGAACTGTCGACTTGACGGATTTTGGGCGGCATCAACCAATGTGGTCTTTTTCTTTAGCATCCCAGCCATAGGTGTGTAAAGCATACAGGAGTTAATATACCCGCAGCAACACTGGCTAAACAGATTGGATTCACCTAGTATTATAGGAGTGAAAATACTACATACCGTGGAGTTTTACCCGCCATCGCAGGGCGGGGCTCAGGAAGTTGTACGACAACTGAGCGAACGGATGGCTAAGGCTGGCCATGATGTAACAGTGGCTACCACAAGCCTCCCGGAGCGAAAAACCAAAACTTTAAATGGCGTGAAGATTAAGGAATTTGCTATCCAGGGTAAGCTAGCCACAAAAATAACCGGTGAGACAAAAGAATACCAGGAGTTTTTGGTAGGCGGTGATTTTGACATTGTAATGAACTACGCCGCCCAGCAATGGGCTACCGATTTGGCTTTTGAGGTTTTAGATAAAATAAAGCCTAAAAAAATATTAGTCCCCTGCGGTTATTCCTCGCTGGATCATCCAGACTTTAAGAATTATTACTCTAAATTACCGACATTTTTAAAAAAATACGATGCCAGTATTTATAACTCTCCTACCTACCAGGACATTAAGTTTGCCAAAAAAAACAACCTCAAAAATCTGTACGTCATTCCAAACGGCGCTGATGAGCGGGAATTTACGAATTTATCAGGACGGCGAAAATTCCGTAAAAGATTTGGTATTAAGCACTTTTTTATTCTGACAGTTGGTAGTCACACCGGCTCCAAGGGCCACGATGAAGCATTGGATGTGTTTGAACACTTTCCTTTCCCTTGTACTTTTGTAATTGTTGGTAACAAAATAGAGGGCGGTTGCTATGAAAAGTGTTTGCAACGAGCTGAGGAGTTAAATTTCTTAAAGCGACGGCGCCTTAAGAAAGTGGTTTTGTTGAATCTTAACCGGGAAGATACCGTCGCCGCCCTTAAAAGCGCCGACTTGTTCCTCTTTTTATCTAACCGAGAAGCCAGCCCAGTGGTCTTGTTTGAAGCCGCCGCAGCAGGCTTGCCCTTTATCTCCTCTGCGGCTGGGAACTCTACCGAAATTGCCGAGTGGACTGGAGCGGGTATTGTTACTAAAACCATCCCTCATCATGGGCGTATAGGCTCAGATGACGTATCGGTAGATATACAAGAAACAGTCAACCTACTCAAGAGGCTATGGTTGAATCCCTTGCGACGACATAAGATGGGCAAGTGGGGGCGCAAAAACTGGCGCAAGAAATACACCTGGGATCACATCACTGAACAATACCTGCAACTCTATGAAGAGGTGCTAAGATGATAGTCACCCTGCTAAAAGGCGGGTTGGGTAATCAGATGTTCCAATATGCTGCCGGTCGTCGCCTAGCCCTGAAGCATGGTACCAAGTTATTTATGGACCTATCCTGGTTTAAGAACGTCGCCCAAGTTGATACAAAGCGAGTGTATGAACTGAATTGTTTTAATATCGAAGAGAATTTTATTGACCGTTCTTCAATCGTGATCGCCGAAGCTGAACAATCATTGAAGGTCAAAGTGTACCGCCTTACTAAGGGTCTATTAAAACCACGGCTTAGGACCTTCATCGAGAAGGCCCATCACTATGACAAACAGGTTTTGTCACTGCCGGACAATACATATTTGGATGGTTTTTGGCAAAACGAAAAATACTTTACTGACATCCGGAGGACCCTGTTTGATGACTTTACATTCAAATCTAAACCAGACAGTAAGAACAAACAACTGTTGGAAGCCATAACTAATTCAAACGCCGTATCCTTACATATACGGCGGGGTGACTATGCCAGAAATCAAGCGACAAAAGATTTTCATGGGTTGATGGGGTCCGATTACTACAACAAGGCGGTTGAAATAATGGCGAAAAAAACCAAGAACCCACGTTTTTTCATTTTTTCTGACGAGCCGGATTGGACGAAGAAGAACATCAAAATAAAATACCCAGCAACCTATGTCTCCGGTAATAAAGCCGGCTTTGAAGACATGCGCCTGATGGTGAACTGCCGTCACCACATAACCGCCAACAGCTCCTTTAGTTGGTGGGGAGCTTGGCTCAATCCTAGCAAGGATAAAATAGTAATAGCCCCAAGACGGTGGTTTTTGGATCCATCAATGAGTAAAGCCGAGATTATCCCTGAAAAGTGGATCAAGTTATGAATAGCCCCAAAGTAACTGTTTTGATGCCTGTTTATAATGGCCAAAGATATCTGAAACAGGCAATCGAAGGTATTCTTAATCAAACCTATAAAGATTTTGAGTTTCTGATTATTGACGACGGCTCAACAGACAAAAGTAAATCAATAATCAGGCGTTATGCCAAAAAGGACCCGCGCATACGGTTAATCAGCCGACCAAATAAAGGATTGGTTGCAACTCTCAACGAAGGCCTCGATAAAGCTAGCGGAGAATATATCGCCCGCATGGACTGCGACGACATTTCTCTAAAAAAACGCCTAAAAATTGAGGTGGAATATTTAGACGCTAATCCGGACGTTGCCTTAGTTGGAAGCAATTACACAATCGTTGACGAACATGGAAAGCGGTTAGTCGATACTAATGTTTTTACGCACCCTGATGACCTCAAGCTTTGTTTAGTAACATGCAACCAATACGGCCACGGCTCAGTCATGATTAGGAAAAGCGCTCTAAATAAAGTTGGAAACTATGATAAAGGCGTTGGCCATCTTGAAGATTATGACCTATGGATTCGCATAAGCCATGTGGCCAAAGTCGCGAACATCGAAGAGCCGCTATATCAATGGCGTAAAACAGCCGACAGCATCACGGGGGCTAACCTAGAGCTACAAATACAACAAACCTTTGCGCGGCGCGACCGAGAGTTTGAATATTTCTTAAAGAATAAAAAAGATTACCGTATTTTTTCCATCCACCCTAGCGGCTATGATTACGGACGGCGTAAATCGGTACTTTATCGTGACTTAGCATACCTTTATCAGCAAAAGGGGATGCGCTGGGGCGCGGTCAAAATGTTGTTACTTGCGATAATTTTTAAACCGAGGGTTAAACGCAATTATTACTATCTAATCGCTCTTTTATTGCGTAAATCCTGGCTAAGTAAATGGCAGTTCGAGTTTCAATGAAAAAACAGCCGACAGTCGACGTTATAATCCCCGCTTACAACGGCTTGCCCTATTTGAAGGCGGCTGTGGATAGTGTATTGGCTCAAAGTTACGACAACTTCAACATCTATGTAATCGATGACGGCTCAACAGACAAAGGCGCGACCGAAAAATACGTTAAAGGCATTAAAGATAAGCGGGTTAAGTACTTCCGAAAAGCAAACGGTGGCCAGGCCACGGCTCGTAACTACGGCATCGAAGTTTCTAGTGCGCCGTTTGTTACATTCCTTGATTCGGACGACGTTTGGAATGAAGATAAACTCCAAAAACAAGTTGATTATATACGCCGCAACCCGCAGTTCGGCATGGTTTACGGCTATCACACGCTTGTTAATGAGAAGGGCCAGACTGTCGGCAGGGTGAATTACAATCGTGAAGGCCACCTGTTTAACTATCTGCTGAGTGGTAACAAAATTTCCGGAAGCGGCAGTATGGTAATGGTGAAGCGCGCTGTACTACAAGATGTCGGTCTATTCCGCGAAGACTTTTTGATTGGCGAAGATTGGGAAATGTGGCTCAGGGTGGCCCAAAAATACGAGATTGGCTGTGTCCATAGGTATTTGGCAGAACTGAGGTTACTACCAGAAGGCATGCAAAAGGACTACTTAAAAATGGCCAGAGGGTTGGAATATATGCTGCCAATCATGCTCAGGGAGTTTAAACTTGGCCCTCGGGGTAAGGCCCGGCTACGCGGTGCCTGTCTCTACGACGCATCGGTTTATTATTTTTTAGGCGGCGACCGTGCTAGAGCCCGCTCCACTTTCTTGAAAGTGATGGCCTATAACCCTCGACGTATAAAAATCCGACGTGATTTATTGTTTATTTATGCAAGGGCTTTGTTTGGCAATGAAACCTTGAGAAAATTCAGGCGAGCTGTCTCACCAGCCTACCGCCGTCGCGAGCGCGAGTACAGGCTAGAGCAGCAAAAGAAGGGACATTAATAAATATCATGCCAAGCGCCAAAAAACCCTTTGTCAGCGTTGGGATACCAACTCTAGGCCGTGGGCAGATACTGCTTAATACCATTCATATGGTTCTTGCTCAAGGCTATGAGCTTTTTGAAGTTATTGTCGCTGATCAATCTTTGGAACATAATAAAAAATTTCTCGCTAAGCTTAAGGGGCTCAAAACAGACCGGCGATTACGGTATTTTTTTGTTGCACCGAAAAGTTTGCCGGCTGCCCGGAACTTCATATTAAAGAAAGCCAAGGGCGAGTTAATTATCTTTATTGATGATGACGTGCAATTGAAAAAGGACTTTATCAGTACCCATGTACACGAACATCTCAGACACCCAGAGGTCTCAGTTATTGCCGGACGGGTTGAACAAAAAGGCCTGCCATTATCTGACTCCCCGCTTTATTTTAATAAGTACGGCCTACCGCAAGGTACTTTTAACTGTCCTAATAGCGGGCCGTGCGAAGACTTCCCTGGCGGCAACCATAGTGTGAGAACGTCCGTGCTCAAAAAAATTGGCGGTTACCATACGGCTTATAAAAAGGATGCTGTCCGCGAAGAAAGCGATACCAGCCACCGCCTGCATGAAGCCGGATTCAATATGTTTTATTCGGCCGAGGCAAGCGCGGTACATCTGTCAGTCGGTCACGGCGGTTCCCGTATATATAAGGTACAGTTTGATAGCCTCCGTTTTTATATAAATGACCTTCTGTTTATGCTACGCACCGTTAGGCTCCGCTACTTGCCGATTTCTATTTTTAAGCGTGCCCGTATTTATACTGGCGGACCATTCGGTCGCCGCTTTAAACGGGCGGGGATATTTTTAGCCGGTTTTATTACCGCCCTATGGCTTCTAATATTTGAGCGGAAAAGCTACCCGGCGCGAGAAGTAAGGGGAAGGTAGCATGAAGCGGATAGGTATTGAGGGGAGCCCTTTCTTTGGCAGCCCGACCGGTATCGGGCAGTACGCCAGGCGTCTAATAACTGCTGCCTCAAAGCTGGGCTCCGATACCCATTTCGAGATTATCCGCCACTGGCTTCCGTTTAAGGAATTAAGGCCACCAATCGCACCGAACCAGCGGCTGTCGTATCGGTTGGTCAAGTGGTTCCCGCCAGCCGTCTACTTCCAAACCTTCAAACGCCTGGGTTGGTTCCTGCCATACGACGCTATAGCGTTAAGACGTTACGACGCTATGCTCTTTTTCAACTTCGTGGTTTTTCCGGTCCGTAAGAAAGTAAAGACGATAGCCTTCATACACGACCTGTCCTTCATCCATTTTAGTGAGTATACCCAAGTTAAGAACCTGACTTACATGCAAAAATTCGTCCCGTACTCTATTGACCGTGCCTCACACATTATCACGATCTCTCAAAGCACTAAAAACCAGATTGTCGAGCACTATAAGGTCAGCCCTGGCAAGATCAGCATCATCACTCCAGCTATAAACCATTCCCAGTTCTACCAGCGTCCCATGCATGAGATCTCTGAAATCCGAAAAAAATACAAACTGCCGACCAAATATATACTTTATGCAAGCACGTTAGAGCCGCGCAAGAACATAGAGGGAATACTGCGCTCCTATTCAGCACTCGGCGACGATCTAAAAATGGAATACGGCTTGGTGCTGGCCGGCGGTAAAGGCTGGAAGGATGAATCTATTTTCAAGACAATAGATGAATTGCGAAGCGCTGGCGAAAATATTATCACCACCGGTTATGTACCCGACGAGGACCTGCCGGCCATCTACAGTGGGGCGACCCTATTCGTTTACCCGTCCTTCTACGAAGGTTTCGGCATCCCGCTGCTTGAAGCCATGGCCTGTGGCGTCCCAGTAATTACATCTAACAACACCTCCCTCCCTGAAGTAGTCGGGAGTGCCGCGATATTGGTTGAGGCTGGGGATACGACCGCCCTATCCAAAGCTATCAACAAGGTTTTGAATAACCCCGAGCGGGCTAATCTATTAAGAGAAAAGGGTCTAGCTCAGGCCAAAAAATTCAGCTGGGAGAAATCAGCAAAGAAGTTGATGGCAGTACTGGAAAAACTCTAGACTACCTCTTGAGCTTGGTCGAACTCACCCTTGAGCTTGCGGTTGAGTTCTTCAACGTCGGCGTCGACCATTATTTTGACCAGTTCCTTAAACGAAGTCTTTGGTCTCCAGCCAAGTTTTTTCTTAGCTTTAGATGCGTCACCAATTAATAAGTCCACTTCAGCTGGGCGCAGGTACCTAGGATCAAACTCGACATATTTTTTGTAATCAAGCCCGATGTACTTGAAAGCTTCTTCTAAGAATTCGCGCACTGAGTGTGTTTCACCTGTGGCAATAACATAGTCGTCCGGCTTATCCTGCTGCAGCATTAACCACATTGCTTCAACGTATTCTTTTGCATAGCCCCAGTCGCGCTTGGCGTCCAGATTACCCATATAGAGCTTCTTCTGCAAACCGGCTTGAATGTGTGCCACAGCCCGTGTAATTTTGCGGGTAACAAACGTCTCGCCCCGCCGGGGACTTTCGTGATTGAACAAGATTCCGTTGCACGCGTACATACCGTAGCTTTCACGATAATTCACAGTCATCCAATGGGCATAGACCTTGGCGACAGAGTAAGGAGAGCGAGGGTAAAAAGGGGTGGTCTCCTTTTGCGGCGTCTCTTGAACTTTGCCGAACATTTCGCTGGAACCAGCCTGGTAATATTTAGTTTTTAGGCCTAGCCGGTGGATAGCTTCTAACACACGAACAACACCAAGCCCCACCGAGTCACCCGTGTACTCTGGTAAATCAAAAGACACCTTCACATGACTTTGAGCGCCTAGATTGTAAACCTCATCCGGCTGAACTTGCGTAAGGACGTTGTAGACGGTGCTCGTGTCTGTAAGATCCCCAAATATCAGTTTTAGTTTAGCTCCTTTTTCATGAGGATCTTGGTAAACATGGTCAAGGCGCTGGGTATTAAACGTGCTGGCCCGGCGAATAATCCCATAGACCTCATAACCTTTGCTCAATAATAGTTCCGTAAGGTAACTACCGTCTTGACCGGTTATACCGGTAACTAACGCCCTTTTAGCCATGGCTCCTATCTGTTAAACCTTTGATAATATCTCTATAGTATATAGGAAGATGTTTAGAGTTGTTATTGACGGGCGGGAGTCGGGTACAAGTACTGGCAGATATATTGATAAGTTGATTGAGTACTTGCACAAGCTGCAGCCGGAATTTGAGATCATAGTTTTAACAAAAAAAGACCGGATCGAGTATCTAAGAACTGTAGCGCCGTCATTTAGGATAATTGGCTCAAGATACAAGGCCTTTAGCTCTGGCGAGCAGTTTGGCCTACGTAGGCAGATCCGGCGGCTTAAGCCGGACTTAGTTCATTTTGGCATGACTCAGCAGCCAGTTCTATATTTTGGTAAAACTATAACCACGGTTCACGATCTAACTACTGCCCGCTTTTACAACCCGGCTAAAAACCGTCTGGTTTTTAAGTCTAAGCAATGGGTTTACCGTGTCGTAATCTTTATAGCAGCCCATAAATCCAAAATGGTGATAACAGCCAGCCAATATGTAAAAGATGATTTAGTGAATTTCGCCCGCATTAAGCCGCAAAAAATAACTGTTACCTACGAGGCAGCCGATAAAATTACCGAAGCGGCCAAACCGGTACCTGGCTTACAGCCCAAATCATTCTTAATGTATGTTGGGCGGCCGCTGCCGCATAAAAATCTTAAAAGGCTGATGGAAGCTTATTCCATAGTCCATCACGCCAAACCGACGCTTAAGCTGGCCTTAGTTGGCAAAAGCGACAAGCTGTACGATCGCCACCAGCAATGGGCAAAAAAGCAAGGAATCGAGGGGGTAGTCTTTACCGGTTTTGTAACTGAAGGTCAGTTGCGCTGGCTATACGAAAATGCCGCAGCCTACGTGTTCCCTTCGCTTTCTGAGGGTTTTGGGCTCCCGGGGCTTGAGGCTATGGTCCACGGCTGCCCGGTGATTGCAAGCAAAGCTACCTGCCTTCCGGAAGTATATGGCCAGGCTGCCGAATATTTTGATCCGTTAGATATACACGATATGGTCGAGGCTATCCGAAGAGTGGTTGATAATCCAACTCGAGTCCAAGAATTGATACGCAAAGGCGATCGTCAGGTAGAAAAATATTCTTGGGCAAAGATGGCTAAAGAAACCCTCGAAGTTTACAAACAAGTTTTGAAATCTTAGTTTCTTTTCCAAAAAACAATTCTCACACTTTGGACGGCAAAGTGTGGCAAACCGCCGGGCTACGTTCAAAAACAGATTGAATCTAAACTCCTAAGAAGCTGCGCCAAAACAGTGACAAGCATCCCCTCGCTTTATCTTTAAGGAGGCTCGGGGCAACGTTTCGCTTTACTCAGCTCTTAGTTTGTTCATCTTCATCTGTCTTGAGCCGATGCCCGGACCCGTTAAGTGGGCATGTAGGCGAGCCTGAGCCATGCACGTCAAAAGCATCAACAGATTCGAGCCGAGGACCAGTCTGAAGGAATGAAGGCCGCCTGCCTGCCGGCAGGCAGGCTTGCGTTCCGCAGGCTTGTTTGTGCGCTTTTACAAGTGCTAGCATCAGCCGAGCCTACGCCCAGAGCTTTTGGGCTACTTTTGTCGGCACAAAAGTAGCAAAACATTTGCTTCTTGGAAAAAGAAGTCGGTTTAGTTACTTTGGCTGTCCAAAGTAGAAGAATTATTCTTCTGCACTGGGTTTTAGGACGACGTGCCTGTCTCTACCTTCGCCAATTGATTCGGTTTCGACGCCGTACTCTGAGGCCGTTTTGTGGACCACGCGGCGGTCGGCAGCGCTCATTGGTGGCAGGTCTTTTGGTTTTTTAGTATCTTTAACTTCCTTAAACCACTCCTTGGCTTGATTAGCTAAACGGTCGGCCCGCTGTTTTTTGTAGCCGGCTACGTCTATATTGACCCGTGTATGGCTAAACTCTTTATTCTTAAGCGCAGAGCTAACCGTGTACTGCAGCGCCCGCATGGTATCGCCGCGCTGGCCAATTAAAAAACCATTTAAATGGGTCGATGGGATGTCTAGCTCTATAACCTCGTCGTCTTCGGTAGTAGCGTAAACATCGGTGTTAAGGCCAAAAAAAGACAGCAGGTCTTCTAGGTATTTTTTGGCAAATAATATAGCCTCGTCACGCGATTTGTTCATCGCCTCTTCCTTTTACGGGAACGGTTGCGCGAGGATTTGGACTTGCCGGACTTGCCCTTTTTTGGCTTGGTGGCTTTTTCTTCTTCCGGAGTAGCTACAATCGCTACAGCCTCCTCGGCGTCGGCTCGTAAAATTTTAGTCTGCTGGACAAAGGCCACAAAGCTGCTGGTTAACCAGTAAAGTGGCAGGGCGGCTGGAAAGTTTAGGCCAAAAATAAACACTAAAAGCGGTATTAGAATCAGCATGCTCCTGCCGACCGCGGCGTTGACTTCTTCCTGGTCAGCGGCCTTGCCCTGGCTGGCAGAACTTAAAATTGAGCGCAGACTGCGGGCCTCTTTGGGGGCCGGCATAAGTTGTTTACTTTGGTAATACTGCACAATGGCGCTTAAAGCCACTAAAATCAAGGCCGGCACATAAACCCCCTCAACACCTATAGCCTTGCGGCCCAAATCGACTATGCCAAATAAACTGCTGTCAAATTGCAGGATGTTGGTTTCTAGCGATTTTAGCCAAGACAGGTCATGAAGTAAGGGGTAGGAAAAGTCGATTATTTCTTGGGGCTTGTCGATTAGGCGCTTAACGGCAAAGTAAAGGCCAATAAAAATCGGTAACTGAATTAAAACTACACCCAGTGAAGCGAAAGGGTTAATCTCTCGAGCTTTATAAAGTTCCATGGTCAGCTTGGACTGTTTTTGTCTGTCGCCGGCGGCAGAGGCCTTTATCTTTTTGAGCTCGGGGGCTAGTGACCGCATAGCTTTGGCGTGGTGGAGCTGTTTTTTTACCAGCGGCCACATTAGTAGCCTGATAACTACCGTAAATAAAATTATGGCCAGACCAAAGTTATGGCCAGGTATTAAGCTGTAAATTAAGACCAGCAAATTAAAAATTGGCTGAACGATCAGGGTCGTAAACATCTAAAAATCGGCCCTTCCTTTGCTTTTTACTATAACACGGGGTTAGCGGTCGGGCTTGTCAAAGATGCCGGCTTGTTTGAACAACCTTTTTAACTCAGTCACCAGGCTTTGGCCCGACTCATCCTTACCTTGCCCCGGGAAAACCGTTGCTACAATGTCGAAAGGGCTGGCAATATCATCTTCAAATTGACGGACGGCTTCATAGAACCGCCTTCTGATGCGGTTTCGGGCTACTGCCGACTTGTCGACTTTCCGGCTAACCACTACAGCTAAGCGGTAGCTAGAGCGCTTGGGGTTAGACATACTTTTAACCGAAAAAAACGGCCCCCGGACAGTTTGGCCGTGACGATAAACTGGCCTTAGCGAGTTTATGCCGCGAAAACGATGAGAGCGCGAAATCATAGAATCAGTTTATAGGTTATGGTTGGTAGTTTATAGTGTGCTCCCTTCGGACTTGAGAAAACAGAGGGAGCGAGTGACGAGAAGTCGGCAGAATCGAGGACTGTCCTCTCCGCCAGCTGGCAGAGAGGACCGCTTGTCGTTCCGCAGAATTCACCGGCTTTAAGGAGTGAGCAACCATCTTAAGTTTTCGAATGTCCGAGAGTTTGGCGATACCTTTACGGTTAAAGGTATCAAAAAATGTTAAGGTATAACTATGCCAAAACGGACTTATCAACCTAAAAAACAGCGCCGTGCCCGGCGACATGGCTTTTTATCAAGAATGGCTTCTAAAGACGGCCGCAATATCCTAAAACGCCGCCGGCAAAAAGCCCGTTCGAAACTAACTGTTTAGTAGATTCCACAATATTAACCCCAAAAATCTTGGCTGTTATCCACTTATGCTGCGTTTTTGTCCACATTTTCCCAGATGAGACTACGAACTGTGTATAAATCTACACCTTAGCTAACCATAAACCACATTGCTGTAGTGATTTTTGCTAAGCCTGTGGAAAACCACCAGGACGTCAGCTATAGTGTTAATACCAAACGGTAAAAAGGGGCGAAAAACCACATGCAGGACGGCGGTCTTTGGCGGGCAGTTTTGGGGGAAGTCGAACTAAGCATCTCCCGAGGCAACTTCGTGACGTGGTTTAAAAATACTCAACTAATTAAAAACCAAGACAATGTGATTGTTGTTGGCGTCCCCAATATTTTTGTTAAAAACCAGCTGGAACGTAAATTTAACGATTTAGTGGTAAAAATCCTTGCCAAAAACGGCGTCTCGCCCGCGCGTGTAGAATATAAGATCCATACCCTAACAGCCGCACCGGTTGAAGGTGCTGACACCGAAGTCTTACAAAATCCAAAAGACCCCCAAGTTAACGCCGTCACGGACAGCTTAAAACCTAAAGCTTCTATAGCTAATATTACCCACTCTTATCGCCAAGGCTTAAATGAGCGCTATAGTTTTGAAAATTTCGTGGTCGGCTCTAGTAACGAAATGGCCTATGCCGCCTGCCAAGCTATTGCCTCAGAGCCCGGCACCAAATATAACCCGCTATTTTTATATGGTGGTGTGGGCATAGGCAAAACCCACCTAATCCAGGCTGTGGGTAGCGCCATTTTAGCGACCAGGCCGTCGGCCAGAATTGTCTATGCCTCCACAGAGCAATTTGTCCAAGAGTTTGTTGATGCCATCCGCTTTAAGAAAAATACTTCCAGTTTTGCCGGTTTTTACCGCGGCGCCGACGTTTTAATAGTTGATGACGTTCAGTTTTTAGCCGGCAAAGAGAAAATCCAGGAAGAGTTTTTCCATACGTTTAATGCCCTTTACCAAGCCAACAAGCAAATTATTATCAGTAGCGATAAGTCTCCCAAAGACATCCCCACCTTAGAAGAGCGGCTTAAGTCGCGGTTTGCCTGGGGTATGACTATCGACATGCAAACGCCCGATTTTGAAACCCGCTGCGCCATCATCCAAAGCAAAGCTGGCTTAAAAAACGTGGAACTACCCCAAACAGTAGTAGAGTTTTTAGCTACCCGCATCCAAAATAATGTTCGCGAGCTAGAGGGCGCCTTAAACCAAGTGATGGCTCTTTGCGAGATGAAAAATGTCGAACCCACACTCGATTTAGTATCGACTATGTTCGAAAACGCTGCCGGCCGGGCCAAGCACGTTAGCCCTCGCCACATCATCGAGCGGACCGCTAAGCACTTTCATATTTCCATGGACGATATCTTGGGTCCTAAACGCGACAAAGACATAGTGGTGCCACGGCAAATCGCCATGTATATGCTAAGGAGTGAGTTACACCTTAGCTTCCCTAAAATAGCCCGTGAATTAGGCCGCAAAGACCACACCACCGCCATCCATTCCATAAGCAAAATCCAAAAAGAAGTTAACTACGATGGCCCAATTAAACAATACGTTGCAGACCTGAAAGAAAAACTGTATGCCTAGACCCAGCCAAAGCGTTGGGTGGGGTGTGAAGAAACCTACAGAAACTGTTCGAAAAATCTCACAGTTATACTCGCTTTACACAAGCACACCTAAAAACGCCGTGTTTTTAACAGAGCTTGCTCACACTTTAAACACAAACCAGCCACAACCAGCCTTTATTTCTGCCCAACCACAAACCGCCAGCGCCCCAAAGGTAGACCGTACTTATCCCCCAAAACCCACAGCCTCTACTATTACTACAAAACTAAAACCATTTATTTTTTACTACTTTAAGACCAGCCCGTTTGATATATATTTTAAACAAAGGAAAAATTAGAAAGATGAAACTCCAGGTTACCCAAGAGAACTTAGCCAGAGCGTTAGGCACTGTTGCTCGAGTGGCCAACACCAGAAACACCCTCCCTATCTTAGCCAACGTGCTACTACGGGCCGACAAAAATACTTTAAGCGTCTCTGCCACCAACCTGGATATTGGCATAACCCACCACATTGGTTCCAAGATCGAACAAAATGGCGCCATCACTGTACCAGCCCGGCTTATGCAGGATTTTGTGACCAGCCTACCCCAAGGTGTATTAAATCTAGAGCAAACAGACAATAAACTTCACATTACTACCGACAAATATCAGTCAGTCGTCAACGGCATCTTAGCTGAAGACTTCCCGGTCATGCCGGCTATAAAAAAAGGTGTTGTTTGGGAGGTGCCGGCAGCCGATTTTAAAAGAGTTTTATCTCAAGTGGTTTTCGCCGCCAGCGGCGATGATGCCAGACCCGTACTAACCGGCGTCTATTTCCATACTAAAAATGGCCAAGCCATGCTGGCCGCCACCGACAGCTACCGGTTGGCCGAAAGCCGGTTAGCCAAAACTAGCCAAGCTGTTAATTTTCTAGTGCCGGCCAGCGCCGCCGCCGACTTACTGCGTATAATCACAGACAGCGATACCGAGGTCGCCATCACTCACGACGACCAGCAAGTTTTATTCGAGGTGGGCGACATTACTCTACTAGCCCGCCTTATCGGGGGCGAGTACCCCGACTACTCCAAACTTATACCAGCCAAATTTGCTACCGTTGCCCGCCTTGCTCGGGCCGACTTTAGCAATATTACTAAAGTCTCAAGCTTATTCGCCCGTGAAAGCGCCGGCAGCATTGCAATTAAAGTCGAGGAGGCAGCTGGCCAAGTTAGTATTAACGCCATAGCCTCCCAGCTAGGCGAAAACACCGCTGCTGCCGAAGCCCAAGTTACTGGTGACGGCGAGGTTACCCTAAATTCGCGCTACTTAATAGAGGCCCTGGGGGCATTTAGCGGCGATGAAGTGGAATTTTGTTTTAACGGCAAGCTAGAACCTTGCGTGCTACGAAGCCCCAAAGACCAAACCTACCTACACCTTATAATGCCGCTTCGAAGCTAGGGTCGTCTCGGCTTTCCTATGTGTGGGTTAAATCGAGCTGGTATTTCTCTTAAGCCTGAGTAATCAAGCTGCGCTTCAAGAGCCTGTTGGGTCTCGAACCTAGTCATCAACTGCAGTATCGGTGGGACAACGTGCGGATGGATGTTGTCTACAGGCTGTACAAGCCTCAAATCATACTCTGGGTCGGCATAGACTGGCACTAACTTGGGCTTAGCGAAGGCTCGAGGATTTTTTAAGTCCGGATACCCCAAAGCATCGTAGCGGGCGGTTTTTAGGTTAATCCAGCGCATGGCACCTACTCTAATCGCGCTTGCCGGAGCTTTGGCAGGAGGGCTTCGGAAGCCGATAGCCCACTGGGTATTATCGTAATAAACCAACCGTGGGAACTGGATAAGATAGGATTCGCCAGCTTTTACCCGACCAGTACCGGCCAGGGGCTTTTTTAAATGCTCAGCGGCAGCTACAGGACCGCTATTTAAGAAAGTCCCGCTTTTAAGTACCAAGGCACCGGTGTAAACAACGTTGGGGTGTAGGCTTTCAGGATTGTAATTAATGTCCTCTAGCAGCCGACGGGCTATCTCCTTGGGATTCGGTACTTGTTCGACTGCCGCAGGAGCTTCAAGGTCCAGCCTCGGTTGAGCAGCCGATCCTGCGGATTCTCCGGATACGGCTAGCGCGAGCGCCGAAAAGCCGAGAGCAGCCGTATTCCTAAACCGGTTGTGTGAGTTTTTATTTCTTTCGCTATTAACCAGGCTCATAAATCTATAGTATCATACTTTATGGATTTTGTCAATTACTCCCCATAGGCATCTCTGTAGACGAGCTCTAGCTTGGAGGGGTCGTAGCCCCTGAACTTAATCCATTCTACGGCCTCATTTTTACCTGCCTCCGTGTAATATTTGACGTATATAGCTATCGCATTAGAATCTTCAGGGTTTTTTAAAGAGGGACCATAATCAATGCGGAACACACGATCAATAAAAGGCAGATCTTTAATTAGGGGCAGCTGCCTTTCTTTTTCAGAAATATCGGCGACAAATTTCCCTCCTCCTAAACCCTCTCTCCGGATAGCCTCTTGGGGATGATCTATTAGCCAATTCACGCCCTCTGTTGAATCGGGCACTAAAAGGACGAGGACATCGCTGAATTTGCTGCCTTGCACATTAAATTTAATAACTTTCGTAGAAAAGCCTTCCATCGATGCTACAAGTTCATGAGAGCCAGGACTTAAGTAGATGCGACCTTCTTTAACATTCATATTGCCATCAATAACAATAGTAGCTTCAGAAGGCGACACAGTTAGCCCGACGTTTGGATCTTTTATGAGCGTTTGGACTGCTAGAAGAATGGCCGCCGAGGCAGTAATTATACCCACAATAATTAGTCGTCTCTTACTCATACTTATTTCAACCTCGCAACCAGGAAAGGTTCTCCTTCTTGTTCGAAATAGGTTCCTTGCGGCTGGGGTACGCGCTCACCCAATGAAGCGCTCACTGCATTATAGTTGCGACCAGACGGAGAGCCCACAAAAAGATAGGTATGCTGAGTGTTAACTAGAATATCCCCTGGCCTCAATTGGTCTACACTTCTAATATTTTCGAAAGTAATATATTTTGGGGAATTCTTGACATACTGCATTTGAGCTGCGGACAAGCGGACAGGATAGTCTGGGTCTGCTCCACTCGCCCGCATTACGGTTGACACAAAAACACCGCAGTCGCTCCAGACGTCGTTGCCCGAGCTGCCATTGTACTGCGGCATAGCTGTCCGGTAACTAGGCTTTGCCTCTTGTTCTTCTTTGCCGTGACCTGCAGTTTCCCAGGCTAGATTTAGAGCTGTTTGAACTATACTACCGGCTACCACACCACTAGAGCAGCCGCTAGAGAAGTCAACACTTGTGGCAGAGGTGGCCCCTGAAGAGCCAATTTTGGGTAGAGGATCCGGATAACCAGGCTTCCCGGACTTTGTGAACCCTGAGCTTAAAAGACTGTGTATATTGCTGACGTACTCGCGTGTTTCCTCATAAAGGGTTGTTAGAGGGGCGCTGGCTCCCCACTGCTGGACCCGACCCGGCCCGGCGTTATAGGAAGCGGCAATCTGTAAAAGGGTATTAGTCTTTAAAGGTTGTTGCAAGTCGCCTAGCTGGGAATTTGGGCGAGCATTGTAGCTTGAAACTAGGTTAGCTGCAGAAAATGCAGCATCATAAATATTATTGATATCTTTAGCGCCGTCGTTATTGCCATCAACTGCGTAGCCCTCCCATGTGCCTGGCATGAACTGAAAAGGACCAGAGGCGCCTTTTGGCGACGAGGCCCAAACCGTATTGAACGGCTTCCAAACATTTCCATTCTCGCTTAGATATATAGCTGCTAAAAATTGGCCGTGAGTATTATAGGCAGCCGCTGCTCTAGTAAGTAACTGGTTATACGGTTCGGGCACATTAGACGGCAGGCTCGATGATACCGACCCTGTAAAATCGGAGCAAAACGGGGTTGCCTCAAAATCAAAATAGTATATACCGGAGTCAAGAATCCGTTTTTGGTCAGGGCTTAACGCCTGTGTATGTGAAACCGGGTGTATCAGAATCAAAATAAAGCCAAGTGCGATGCTTGATATCTTTTGAAAGCGATTTCTCATTAATGTCCTGTAGGCGACCAATGCCATGCCTCTGCTTGGTAATTTTTATATCCATAAGCACCGGCGTTTTTACTTAGCCATTCCCAAATAGGGTTCCCAGGTAGGGGCCCAGCCGAAGAAGGTAGCCCCCCAAAATCGATAGCTAGCCCCATTTGATGATTCGAGTAGCCAGGTCGAGCGACCCTAACACCATCGCACGGACACAAGTTCTGCTGGTGCTCTATAGTTCGGAAAGAGCTGCCAGCTGAAAGGCTAACACCATCAGCCCTAGCCGCTTGGACCATTGCATAGAGCGCTCCCGAAACTCTGGAGTTCACGACTGCCTGACTCCTGGCATCTTTAATTCCGTAGCCATTGTTGCATTCAGCACTATGCGGACAAGGTAGGTTAGGCAGCGCACATAACCGGATTTTTACTGGCTGACCACCCGAATAACCGGTATGAATCCCCAAATTACGAGTACCATCTGCGCAGGCAATTGAGCTGGAGTCTTCGGTCAGAGCTCCCGTATCAAAACTTGTACCAGCGGCGGAGGTTGTAGTCGACGAATCAGTACTATAGCTACCGCCAAAACCCAGCTGTGAGCAGGAATCTTCATCGCCTTCATAACAGGCTAGGCTGTGGGCGGTTATTACGTCGGCCAGGTAAAAGCGGTAGCGTAAAAGTTCTTCGGTTTGGTGCTTACCATCTAAAACGCCGCGGCAATTTTCCTTCTCTAGGTCCTTATAGTTGACAGAGCCACCTGTTTCTAGGCTTACCCCTCCCCCATTTGGCACAACTTTTGTAGAAAAGCAGTTCCCATATTTTTCGTTGAGCTCATTTAGCCGAGGCTCTACAAAGGCTTCGTTTTCATAAGGATTTTCAAAACGGGGGTCGGCTTGTTCGTCAGCACTAAAGCCAAATTCGGGGAAACCGTAGTTATAATTTTGGGCGGCTTGGGCTGTGCCGCCACCCAGATTAACGATACTGGCAAAAGAACCTGTCAAGATCTTGGGCAGGTTCATTAAGCTTGACCGGAACTGGGCAAAGCTGCCCGGCATATTATCGAGCAAGCCAGCTACAGCCGAGCGCCTATCATAAGGGTCGAAGATCCGCTGGGCGATAGCTCGTTTGCTAAAGTTATATTTATCGCTTTCGGCAGCTTGAGAGTCAAGCACCGCCAACTCGGCATCATTCAAGGATCTGCCGCCCATAGCTAAGGCCTGGTCATTAGCCATCAATCGTGCGCCATAATTGGCTAAGTTGCCGAGCTCGGCGCCCTTGGCGTATGGGTCCACGCCCCGACCAGCCGCTACCTTAAGAGCGCCTGTCATAACGTCCTCAACTGAGTAGCCAAGCGGCCCAATAACTGCATCAATGCCAGCGATAAAGGTGGCTGAAGTCCATTCTCCCACTTGCTTTACTATGGGTATACTGGCTAGCTTACCAGCAACGCCGCATGTTGCGCCTAAGCCCTTAATGTTGTCGAGAATTTGGAAGATCTTGGGTTTGTCTTTGTCCACCTTGGCCTCTGGAGGGATGTCCGGTCCGGTTTGCGGTTGACCAAGCTCGGCCTGGATGCTGCGGGCCTGGTTCCAGGAAGTTTTAGTTTCCTCATCGTAAAAATCTTCGGCTATGGCACCAAGCTCGTCTAAGCTAACATTTTGTCCGCTCATTACCTGGTTGCCAGTTGTAATAATTAAGCCTCCCATTCTCATCATGGGCAGGAGGGTTGAGGTATACTGGTATTCCTCCACATTTTCACCAAAAGACTTTACGGCGCATAAAGTGCCGATGATTATGGCCGGGCCCGATGCCGTCCTCAGGGCGGTGCCCAGGCTTTTTAAGGTCGCACTGCCTTCTGGACCAGCATCGCCGGCCTGCTTGGCTTGCTCGATAGTATCGTTGCCTTGTCGCTCTGCTTCTTTGTCAGCGGGGTCTGTTTGCGGGTTGCCCTCGCTGTCTTCTGTTTGATTAGCTTGGACATTGGCTGGGACTACGTCTACACCGTTTTTAACTCTATCAGCTCGAGATTTCTTGATACTGGCTTTATATGTTGCCAAAGTTGCGCCTACCGCCCGAACAGGGCTTCTTAGAGGATGAAAATCTATTCCACCTCTTTTATTCAATAGTCTTGCACTACCGAAACTCGCTACTTTGCTTGAAGAGGTCCCTTTACTAACCGTGCGGACTGCGGATCTGTTGTAACCATCCCGTTTATTTCTAAAATCGGCAATTTGGGCTGACGATGGAGGGCTTTTGCCCTTACTATCCACGGTGCCGCTTGGCGACGCCCTAGTATTAATGTCGTCTTTTTCAAACTCGGCCAAATATGGCCGGGCCTTGTTACGGTCTACAACCTCAAAGCCAGCGAAACGCTGGAAAATGCCGAACTTGGCCTTGGTGTATAAAGGCCTTAAACCTGTTTCACGAACCATCCGAGCCTCCCATTTGTCAGCGTATTTATTAGTTATGAAACCCAGACGACTTTTGTTTGGCTGCCCAAGGGCGGCGTACATGATAGTTCGGGAAGCTCGGCCGTCGCCAAAGTTTTCATTATTGGATAGATGGAATCGCTGTAGTAGCTGGGCAAAATGGATAAATTGCAATGGGCCAGAAAAAAATATTAAAAGGGCGGCAATGCCGCCGCCGACTCCCAAGGCAGCACCACCAATGACTACATTTCGGCGTCGCCTTAAGCTAAAACGGCCACGTCCAGGCTTGTCTTTGCCAGCCCGTCGAAAGCCCTGACCGATTTGATTCTCGTGACGGGTTAAATCCTCGGCGCTGGTAGTCTCTTGGGTGCTTTCGCTGGCCTGTTTTTCGGGGCTGGATTCAGCTTTGGCTAAGTCCTGGCGGTGAGATCCGGGATCTTTTTTATACCAGTCGGGGCGCCGTGGCGCCGGCTCTGAAGGCTCGTTGCCCGGCTCTTTGTATACCGGATCAGCCATCTTAGCCTAAGCTTCCCTAGATTGCGGGTTGGTTGTTGGTGCCTGCGTGGGCTGCAAATCGGCGGCTACTTCTGGCTGATCTACTGGCGTGGCGCCTGCCTGTCCGGTAGGCAGGGGGGCCAAACCTGGCGCCGAGGCAATCAAATCGGCTTCGGTGGGGCTGGCAATTACTTGCAAATGGACATGGTTTTGGCCGGCAAAAAACAGCCCCTGCCCAACCGGGAACTGGCTGAGGCGTTTTTTCTCTTCGGAAGTTAACTTAAAGACATCGGCTAAAACATCAACAGCGGTTGGCGACTGCTTCATTAAAAACTGCATACTGGCATTGGCTACAATTGCCCGGCCCATGCGCGAGGCCATAAAATCCTCCACGTCCTGGGTAATAGTAGTAATGCCCAAATTATATTTGCGGGCTCGCTTTGCCAAGCTGAACAGAAAGTTGGCGCTGTCTTCGTAGCGCATTAGCTGCCAGGCCTCGTCTACCACCAAAATGCGCCTCTTTCTGTCGGCTTTGGTGCGGTTCCAAATGTAATTTAAGACAATGTACATGGCCACTGGCCGAAGCTCGTCCTCTAAGTCGCGAATGTTAAAGACCACCATGGCGTTATTAACATTGACGTTGCTGGCTTGGCTAAAAATCCCGGCAAAAGTCCCGGAAGTATATTTTCGCAGGCGCTGAGCCAGTTGCGGACCGCTACCACCCATATGCAATAGTGTGTCGTAAAGGTCGTTAATGGTTGGCGGTGTCGAACCATGAGTGAGTGGATCGTTAGTGATGCCGGCTTTGGCGTAAGTTTCGATTAAGGCGGCGTCAAGGTCGGCCTCCTCGGCCGGCGACAGGGCCGGCATGGTGGCGGCTACCCCACTGGCCAGCATTTGGGCTTGGGCGCCACCCATCATCAAGCGCAGTAAGCCATGCAGGGTTATTAAATTAGAGCGCAGGGCATTGTCCGATTCGTCACTGTCAACAACTTGGGGCAAGTCAAACGGATTAATGCGGGTGACGGAGTTTAAGCTTAAACGGATGTAGGCGCCGCCCACGGCGTCGCACATTTTTTGGTACTCGTTTTCGGGGTCGATAATAAAAATTTCGGTGCCCAGCATCATAGCGCGAAGAGCCTCCAGCTTAACGGCAAAGCTTTTACCAGCACCCGATTTGGCAAAGACCACACTGTTGCCGTTTTCTAATGAAAATCGGTCAAAAATCACCAAGCCGGAATTATGCATGTTAATGCCGTATAAAATGCCGTTATCTTGGGTCAAATCGGCCGAGGTAAAGGGGAAGCTGGTCGAAATGGCGCCGGTATTCATGTTGCGGTAAATTTGCAGCTGGTCGTTAAACTGAGGCAGGGTAGAATTTAGGCCCTGCTCCTGCTGGGTGGAAGCCGGTTTGGAATATATTAGCTGTTGGCCCAGCAAGGACTCAACTTTATGGCTAACAAATTCCAGCTCCTCTAACGAACTGCCGTAAATAGTAAAATAAAAGCCAAAGCGGAAAAAGCGTTCCTCGCCGACCTGCAATTTGTCGCGCATTTCTTCGGCGTCTTGGACGGCGGCCTGTTTGCCCGGATCACGGACTTTGCCTTTTTCTGTGTCAATTTGGATGCCGGCTTCTAGCTGACTAACTTTTTTTCGTAGATTCTCTAATACCACTTGGCTTTGAACCGGCTGAATAATCATCGACAGGTCAATAATTTCGTCCAAGTTTATTAAGTCAGACAACCAGCCGGTATAAAGCTGGCGGGGATAGCCGTAAACATAATACGTTCGGGCAAAGCGGGTGCCAATGCGAAAGTGGCTGCTGTCAAACTCAATAGAACTTGGGGCAATAAAGTCGCGAAGCGCTGTCACGCCTTTAGTAAGCGCAACGTTAACTTCTTGAGCCTCGGCCATTTGAGCAGCTAGGACAGGATCTGAGTCTTTTTTCTTACCAAACCCCAGCATTAGACCGCGCCTCCTGCCGGTGCTTCGCCGGGGGCCTTGCCAATTACCGGCGCGGCTAAATCTTCAAAGTTTTTTAACTGCTGGCGGGTAGCGGTGTCGGGGTTATAAGCATCATAGTAAAGCTCGATTAAATCTTGAGTGTCTAGCGGCAAGCTTTGCACGCCGCACTGGTTTAAGCCCTGCATTACTGCCTGGACGCGGTTGCGTAGCTCGGTCTTGGCATTTTCTAAGACATTTTCGTCAATGGTCACTTTCGGTAGGCCTCCGCCAAATAAGCTCGCCAAGCCGGTAAAAAAGCCGGTGCTTTGTTTTAAGGCACTTTTGATATTTTCGTCTGGCTCGGGGTATTGGATAACTATATAAAACTTCTTGTCCATAATGTTGGTTTGGGCGGCAATATCACTAAGGAAAGCAATGTAATCTTCCATCAGCAAGGCCAGTAACATGTTGTCTTGGCGGGTCCGGACTTGATCTAGCTTTTCCAGGTACGGTCTAAGATCGACCTTTTGGCTGCGAATAAAAATTTGGATCGGGAAGTAGAGCGAGTTTAAAAAGCCCTGGAAGCTAAACTCTACAGCTTCGCGTTCCTGGGGGCTCATTAGGTCAAAGTTAATAGACTTGCACATCACCACCGCCCGGAATGTACCATCATTCATAATTACAATGCCGTCTCGGATTTCGCTGATTTGCAGAGTGTTCTGGGTGGTTTCGGTTTTGGCCGACGGCTTAGGAGCTGGAGCCGTAGTTGGGGCAATAACAGTCGCGCCCATAGCTGGCTCACTACTTGGCGTAATTTGGGAATTTTGATTATTCGGATTCATTGTTTCTCCACCCGCTACACCCGTAATTGTTCAAATTACGGTTGGGATTTTGGTTTTTGGCCTAGTTTTTGCGATTAGCTAGATGAGCGATAGATGCCACGCTTAAAGCATTACCGGCATTCGCTAGCTCAAGTTTAACAGCTTGGTCAGAGCTTGTCACGGTGTTGGCTACGCCCGCGTCAGCATGTAATTTTTTGATAACCGGATGCTGGGTTTGCAGGCTTTGGTCCTCGGCGTGCAGCCTATCAAGTAACTGTTTTTCTTCTGGCGTTAAGCCATCGGTTTCTTTTGCAGTCGACACATTAACGCTAGCTGGCTGGCCTGCCTCTCCGGCAGAAAGACGGGCGGCTTGCAGACGGATTTTTGAGGTTTTTTTCCGCACGGCGGCGGCTTGATCCATCAAGGTTTGAAAGTTTTGGGCTACAGGGCTGGCTTTTTCGTCCAAAATATCGTCGGCTGCTGAAAGGCCAGGTTCCAGATTTTGGGCTTTTACCAAGCTATCTTTAGTCTCTACCTTACTTAAATTAACAGAGGAGTTTTTAATGGCCCAACCCCGACTGTCCAGCGTGGTGGCCAGGGCCTGCAGGCGACTGTTAATTTCCGGTTGGCTAATGTCTTTGACAAGCTGTTTCTCGTCTTTTTTTGGTGCGGTTATGGCTACAGTTTGAGTGGGGGTGTCTTGGCTCCAAATTCGCCGCCTGGCTTTAAACAAAAACTTAATATGGCTAAGCAGCCAAACCTCGGTAGGCTGTTCTCGCCCCAAAGGCGAGGCCAGCACCGCAAAAAGTATCATCGGCAGAACAAAGGTTAATATCAAAAGCCAGCGCAACGGTCCCAGCCCTGTAGCTATAAATAATCTAAAGCAAATAAAGCCCAAAAAAACTACCAAAGCCGCATAAATCAGCTTTTTTAGGGTCAAAGGCCCTAGCAACTTATCTTCTGCCTCTATGTCTTGGATAACCTTATAAACTGCCATAGCTTAAGTATCTGATAGATAAACGCTTATGGCAATATGCCTATCGCGGCAAATCCCCGGAAGTGGGCGGGCTGAAACCTGGGCCGCCAGGAGTTATTATAGTCGGCGGACTTTGCTAATCTTCATGACTAATCCTAAGCTCTGCAGTTGGATCATCTTCGGGTAGAAGTAGTTTTAAATCTTGGAGCATTTTAATTTTTTGGCGGGCATCGTTAGTCGCCTGTTCTTCGATTCTTCTAATTTCATCTGGCGGTGGGTTTCTAGCAATAGCTTGCCTAATGACTCGTTGCGCGCGGTCTTGGGCGTTTTTGACTGCTTGATCCATAAGAGCGTTAAGGTTGTTAATAGCCTGTTGATTGCGGCTTGTTCTGGTAGCCTCTCTAGCCTCACGGACAATCTCGAAAATTCTATCTTGAGTAATGCCCTGGGCTTCTAGGGCGTACATCGGGTCCTCACTTATAGCTTGAGCAATTTCAAAGGCTAGGCCAGGACGCCTCGGATCTCCTAGATTATCTAGGATAGCCGACCTAACTCTAGCTTGGACGTCTTCGGCCCTAAGTTCCTGCTCGCTAGGAAGCGCTGTTATTCTACCTACGCCTTCGCTAGTGGTAACCGGTACATTTAAAGCATCTTCAAGCCATTTATCATCTTCCATAATAAGGTTGACGGCTTGTCGGGCGCTCTTCTTACCACCCATTAGGCGTTGGAGTGTAGATGTTGCTTCAGGTGTGCGTGAAACTTTTAGTTCATTAAGTATTTGTTTTAGCTCGGCTTCAGCTTGGCTAGTTTCAATGCCGGCAGACTTCATTTTTTGAATATTGTTGGCCATCATCTGCAGCTGGCCCGGCCTCCAAGTAGCAATGTCTGAAGTATGTTCAAGATTCTGGAATATTTTGGCATAACGGGCATCGTCAGCTAACAGTTCTGCAAGCTCTAAAGCCTGAGGTCCCCCAGCCTGTAATCTAGCGGCCACAGCAGGATCTCTCTGTCTAACTTCAGCAAGTCGTTTCCCACCCACTAAAAAGTCTTCAGATTTAGGGCCCCCACCCAATGCTTGATTAAAAGGCTGAAGCTCCGGCAGCCATCCAGCAACCTTTTTATAGCGTTCTGAATCGCCATTCATCATGCCGATGAACCCATAAGTTTTAGCTAAATCAGGACGGCTGCCGCCGGCTGTTCGCCATTCGGTATCTTCAAGCTCCATACCTGAGTTTGTATCTACCAACCAGTTATTAAAGGCTCTGTCAGTAAATTCATCAGTTGACCAACCATATTTGTCTCGGATATATTTTTTTGCATCACCAACGCTGGCGCCGCTGTTCAATTGCTCAACAAAGTCAGTGTGTACTAAGGCTTTCTTCTGATCGACTAACTCTTGTTGATATTGAGCGCCCTTAGCAATTGTTTCTAACTGCTGACGACGAGTTGGAAGTGGTTTACCGGCGCCAATCCTTAGGCCAGCACGCTTTAATTTGCCCTCTTGTTTTTGGGCAGCTAAAGCTTCTGCGACCTGCTGCCGGTGCCTATCTTGAAGCTTGCTTTGGGCTGCTTCAAAAAGACCAGCGCCCCTGCCTTCTGCCCGCCGCTTATTAATAGCTTCTTGGAGCCTTTGAATTCTGCTTTCAGTTTGAGCCGCAGCAGCGTATCTTTGCCGGGACTCTTTGGTTGCTATGCCGTATCGCTTTGCTAGGTTACCCTGAGCTCTTTCACCGAGTGTCCTAAGCCACGGTGCATTAGCGTTTGTTATACCTCTACGTGCGTTCGCGATAGCCATGCCTCCTCCCGATAATAGTGACCCGCCCCATTTGTAGGCCTTGAAGATTATAAAGTAGGGGCCAAAATAAGCAACTAAAATTATCATGTAGTCAATAGGACCAGCAGTTTGATTATTACCTGCCGCTTCGGCAGTTATTCCAGCAAAAATTCGACCGGTATAAATAATGGCCATTATCAGCGGGAAAAGCATCAGCAATTTTAGGAAATTATCTTTCCAGAGTTTCCAGTAGTTTTGAGTGCCGGATAACACCCAGGCGATGATAGCCAGGGGAGCAAATAAAGTTAGTGCCATAATAAGTACGTTTCTAAACAGCAAAACGGCTAAAGCCGCAAAAACCCCAATAAACAGGCTAAAGGCTAAAACAAATGCTCCTGGCAGAGCCACAAAACTGACTATCACCCCGCCTACTAAAAGTGCCGGGATAATCAATTGAGAACCGAGCTCCCATGTTTTGCTGTCAAGCTTATGGAGAATGTTATTAAGATCCATATTCTCCGCTCCCCCAAACGGTGCGGTCAATAACTGCCTAACTCCATTACCGAGGTCATTAGCCACAGCTATAAACCACTGGCAGATTTCCCACGAAAGCTGTAGGGCGACCACGGCGATAACAATCCGCGGCAGCATTTTTCTAACGGTGTAGGCTTCAAATGGGCCTCCACCCATAGCTTGGGAGAAAACCATGACGAGCATTAGGATTACCAGCAGAGCCGAAACGATATTGCGAATAAGTGCCCAGGCTCTATGGACCCCACCCTCATCTGACAAGTTCTTATCGACATCAAATTCTAGCTGGCTAGTAATCAGGCTCTCCATTTTGTCTACTCCCTCGCTAATGGCGAGAGTGACAGGGCAAAAGAACCATTCGAAGCCTGTATTATCGTTGACGCAGTCTGAAGTGTTATCACCATCAAGCTGCTCATCAAGTGGCGCCTGTTTATCTCTTACGCCAAAGATGCTAATAGGAAATGATGAAACTATGTAGCACTGCTTATCGTCGGTAAAATAAGTCCTCAGCCGAGAGTTAGCACTAGCGTCTGGATAACCTGCCAGGAATTTATTAGTAATCCTGTATTTAGTACCTTGGTTATTGTTGTCAAGGAGAACAATATCGCCGCCATAGCATCTATCGGTCTTATCGCGGACTAGCAAGGATTCTGCGGGCGGATTCTCTCCTAGGGGGACGAGTGATAATTCATTTGATACACCCGGCAAGCTAACTAGACTTGAGCCTTCCCAGGCCATACCGATGAAAGCTTTGTTTTCTGTTCGAACGCCCCCGGGGAGCTTATTTGGTGAGGTGTCATTACAACCGTTTTGGCTACTTACCCCAAGTGTAAAGTCAAGATCTATTTCAGCAGGGGCACTTGAGGCTACATTCCCAAATTTATCTAAAGAGATAGCATTATTTTTAATAGTAATGCCGTTAACTGTATCCCCACTGCTGCAAAAGAATTCACTGGAAGGCTTGTAGTTATATGTAGTGTCAAAAGGATTGTCATCAATAAACTGGATTGTCTGGCCAGCGAACTCACCTTCAATGGTGGCTCGGTTAACAAAACGCAGGCTTGAGCGGCCGTCTTCGATTTGTTTTTGTTCGGATATAACTGCGGCGAAGGCCTTGCCCCCAAACATAAACAAAAAGCTTATGCAAAGCGCCAAAAAAGAAATTCCAAGTGTTAGCTTTTTGTATGTTTTCATGCCACTTCCAGCTGGTTTGACTATAGCATAAGAGGTATGTTACTTTAAGCGGTTTGTGCTATAGTGCTAGCAAAGAGCAGAAGCTGAAATGCAGCCAAAAATACAAACTATTTTCAATAGAATAACCCTGTCTTTTGCAGCCTTTGCGGCAAACCTTTTTTTATTGTTGCCGGCTGTGGCTCTAGCTGCGCCCGCCCCTAATACGGATGCCACCACTAATCCTGAAGCCCCAAACCAGCCAAAAACAAATACAAGCCAATCTCAACAATCTGATCCGGATATTTGTAATAAAGATAACCCCACGAACGCCAGCCTCAGCAAGTGCTTAGAAAATAACCCGATTGTTAAGCGCATAAACCAAGTAGTAGCTTTTCTTAGCGCCGGGGTAGGCATCATTGTAATAGGGGTAATTATTTTAGGAGGTATCCAATATGCCATTGCAGGCGATAATCCCACGGCTGTGGCTGCCGCCAGACAACGGATCCTTAACGGCTTAATTGCCCTACTGATCTTTATATTGACCTTTAGCTTTTTGCAGTGGCTGATACCAGGGGGTATATTTGATGTTTAACCTCTACCCTATTTTTGCTGCGGCTTGTGACACTAAGGCTTTCTTAGGCTTTCTACCCCATTGGTGGGAGTACCTAAAAACAGAAGAAACTAAACTGGGCTGCCAAATAAACTTTACGCCTCCTGGCGACCTTTGGCTGGTTGGACTAGCTATTTTAGACATGCTGCTTAGACTTGCCGGGTTGGCGGCGGTTATTTCTATTATGGTAGCGGGCGCCCAATACATTTTTGCCGGCGGCAATCCGGAAAAAGCAGCATCGGCTCGCAAACGAATTTATAATTCGCTTATTGGGCTGGCTATAGCCTTAATTGCGACAGTCGTGGTTGTTTATATCGGTAGGAGGTTTGCCACTTAATGATTAGAATTTTCAGCATAATTGACCCTACCCCTCTGCCAAAAGCTAAGGGCGATACACTGGCTATGCTACTGGGTGACTTCTTCATTATTCTTGGAGCTATAGCGGTTTTTATGGTAGTTCTAGGCGGTACCCGCTATATATTTGCTCGTGGCAATCCTGAGAAAGTCTCCCAGGCTCGCAACATGATTATTTACTCTTTAGTCGGTTTAGTTATAGCGTCACTAGCGGCGGCCTTTGTTAATCTTGTTTTGGAGCAGGCAGGGTAATGAGACTTAAAGCACTAATACTTGGGCTACTAACTCTGCCGATTCTTATGACATCAGCTGGCGGCCTGGCCCTTAACCCTCTGGAAGATGTTTGCAGGGGCGAGGCGAGAACTAGTCCAGCCTGTAGGGAGGCTGAAACTCAAAGCGGTGACCCATCAACTAACCCAGTCGTTGACACCATCGCAACGGCTGCAAATATAGTAGCTATAATTGCTGGCATTGGGGCCGTCATTATTATTATTTGGAGCGGTTTTAAATTCGTGACAGCCGGAGGCAATCCGGAAAAGGCCAGAGAAGCCCGCTCAACGCTGACTGGAGCTGTTGTTGGGTTGGTGATTGTAGCCCTGGCGTGGGTTATAGTATCAATTGTGACAACCCGGATAATACAGTGAAGCTAGCGGTTAAATCTATTTTGCTTTTTGCAACCGCAGCGATTCTTATTTTATTAGCGCCAGCTTTAGTTGCAGCAGTAGATTGCAATGCCACCAACTTAACCACTCAACAAGCCATCCAGTGCGGCACTCAAGGCGCCGGTGGCGGAGATCCTTCCGAAGCTACCACAAGCGTGAATAGTACTATTGCAGGCATAGTTAATATCCTTACTGTAATTGTTGGAATTGTAGCCGTAGTCATGATAATTGTGGCCGGATTTCGCTATATTACCAGTGGAGGAGCCAGCGATAAGGTAAAATCTGCCAAAGATACTTTAATTTACGCAATTATTGGCCTAATAGTGGTTGTATTGGCGCAAGTTATCGCCAGGTTTGTCTTGACCGAGACTACTTCGACAACTTCTACATCTGATAGCGCGCCAACTAATAACACCCCCACACGCGGCAGCCGCGAACACCAACCCCAATAGGCATAAGCCCAGTAGTGAGCTTTCGCGACTATCCGCCTACGACGGATGTATTGCGAAACAACGTGAAAGTCTACTGCTGGGTAAGCGTATTGACACTATTTATAGTTATGTATACTGTAGTTAATAAGGAATACTAATGATCCAAAAAATCAAAACCATAATCCTCTCTGCCAGCTTACTTTTCGCCTTTACGGCTCCTGTCGCTATATCATCAACTGTGTTTGCGATCCATGGCGGCGGTCACATTGTCGGCGGTGTCTGTAAAGGTGCTGATAAACTGAAATTTGAACCCACCAACACCGATACTTGTACTGTCGACGATAGTTCAGCGGCAGATCCCAATAGGCTCATAAGACAAATCATTAACATTATTTCGGTCATCGTCGGTATTGTGGCAGTGGTGATGATAATTTGGGGTGGCTTTAAGTACATAACTAGTGGTGGTGCGGCCGACAAAGTAACATCCGCAAAGAACACCCTACTCTATGCCATCATCGGTCTGATAATCGTCGCCTTAGCCCAAGTTATCGTTAGATTCGTACTTAGGACTACTACACAAGGCTAACTACCGCTAGCAAGTAACTCTGTTACAATATCTTTTATATGAATAGGCTGCGCATAGCCATAGTTGGGTTATTTACTGCTTTTGCATTAACAATTGCTTTTGCTGCGCCAGCCCTTGCTCAAACAGACCAGATAAGTAGAGGACTTTGTACCGGCGCTAATTTAGAATTTAGCACTAACCCCACAGATTCTTGTGACGATAGAAGCTCTGCCGAAAAAATTAATGCGATTGTCCATTCTATTATCAACTTAATATCGGCCATTGTCGGTATTGTGGCAGTGGTGATGATAATTTGGGGCGGATTACGTTACGTGACGAGCGGTGGCAATGAAGCCGGCGTTACTAGTGCTAAGAACACTATCCTTTACGCTATTATTGGCTTAATAATTGTTGCTTTGGCCCAGCTAATGGTGCGCTTTACCCTTAGTAAAATAGTAAACTCCTAGCGATACGCTAGGAGTTTACAAATCTTGTCTTACCTTAGAGGACTTGGATTTTTTTAACGGTGTCTTGTTTTTGCTTAGCAAAGCTAATGGTTAGGACGCCGTCTTTTAGTACGGCTTCGATCTCATCTTCTTTAACTGGTACTGGCAAAACAATGCTGCGGCTAAACTCGCCCCAGTAGCATTCCTGCAGGAAGTAGTTCTCTACGCCATCTTCGTTGCCGGCGCTTAAAGTTCCCTTAATAGTCAAAGTGTTATCGGAAATGCTAACGTCTAGCTCGTTTTTATTAACACCAGCTACACGGCCTTTAACTACTAGTTTTTCCTTAGTTTCATAAACATCGACTGCCAATTGACCGGCAACCGGCTCTTCCTCGTCCCATTGGTCGTCTGCGGGCGATTGAGCGCTAGGCTGGCTGTCGCTAGCCTGCTCGTCGTCTAAAAAAGCGGCGGTTATATCGTCGCCCATTAATAAATCTTCCTGCTGTTGGCTGCCTCGAGCCATTATTAGTACTCCCTCTTTTATGTGTGCCAATCTGCCAGTTAGCCAGACTAGATCAACTTAGGTTATTTAGATTTGACTCTTTGTGTTAGGGCTAGTATAGCTGAGCGTAACTGTTCAGCGCAACATGTTATACTGAACATTTACAACAGTGTAACTTACAACACGTCTAAATGAGCCTGTTTGAGCTCGCTATAGGGTGGTTGGCGCCTTCGCGCTGCATAACCTGCGAAGCCGAAGGCTCTATTTTGTGCGAAATTTGTTCAGCAACCGAAATAATACCGTTTGGCGAGCGCTGCTGGCGCTGTGGCTCGATAAGTCCGAGGGCCAAAACTTGCGATAAATGCCGCCGCTTGGGCCCCTTAAATCATGTGTGGGCTAGCACAGATTATGAAGGCACCGCCCAAGAACTAGTCAAAGACTTTAAGTTTGGTCAGCAGCGAGAAGCCGCCAATCCAATAGCCCGATTAATGTGCGAAACTTTTCTTAATTTTAATTCCGACGAAGATATATTGAAGATGAATTATCTAGTGATTCCTATACCTACGGCTACAAAAAGGGCTCGTCAACGCGGCTTTGACCACGCCAAACTTTTAGCTAGGCAGATAGCCACTCAACTTAAACTGGAAAGCTACTATGGACTGCTCCGCCATGGCCAAAGTCGGCAAGTGGGTTCTCGTAGGGCCGATAGATTAGTCCAAGCCATTGGAAATTACCGCGTCATCGGCCGATCGCATGTAACTGGCCGCAATATTTTGTTGGTAGACGATGTTATCACAACTGGCGGAACTTTAAATGCTGCTGCCAAAGCTTTGCGGCAAGCCGGCGCCAAACAAGTAGATGGTTTAGTCTTTGCCAAACGTCTGTAAGGGAATTACTTCTGGCGGAGAGGGTGGGATTTGAACCCACGCGGGAGCTTGCGCCCCCCTAACGATTTAGCAAACCGTCCCCTTCAGCCACTTGGGTACCTCTCCGTCGTCGGAGTCGAGGTGCTGGCTTCCGTAAGCGCGTTATACACTTGCTTACTTTCAGCCTCAGCTCGCTCCCTCCTCTCAATTTTGCAAAGCTCTGCCTTGCACGATTTTGCAAAATTGGGTTGGCTGCATATTTTGGCGGAAGGGGTGGGATTCGAACCCACGGTACCGTTTCCGGCACACTTGTTTTCAAGACAAGCACCTTCAACCGCTCGGTCACCCTTCCTTAATGATTTTATAATTTTGGGACGGCTAAGTATAGCAAGAAACACCTTATATCTCTAGATTTTAGTTAGTGCTGAAGTCCTAAATTCGTTACAATAAACATAAAGATTATGAAACCTGAAAACGAACCAAAAACAAATCAGCCTGAAAGGTCAATTGCTTGGACGGCTTCGGAATATATTGACCACACCCGCGGCGCAAGCTGGTATAGTTTGCTGGTTTTGGCAACGGTTGTTTTAACGGCAGGCGTTTGGCTAATGACCAAAGATTATTTTGCGACGGCGGTAGTAGCCATCGTAGGTATAATCGTGGGTATTTTTGCGTCAAAGAAGCCGCGCCAAATAAGTTATGAGTTAACTAGTTCGGGCCTTAAGGCTGGGGAGAAATTCTATGCCTACAATCTCTTCAAATCTTTCGCAGTGATTCGAGACGGCGCCTTAAATTCTGTTAACCTATTCCCTGCCAAGCGCTTTATGCCGCCAATCTCGGCCTATTACGAACCTCAAGACGAGGAAGCAATTATTGACGCCATTGGCCAGCACTTGCCTTACGAGGAACGAAGCTTAGACGGTATAGACAAGCTTAGCCGCCGCCTCCGATTCTAGTTTTCCATCTGTCAAACTGCTAAAATAGCTTGTTGCAGCGCAATGCGCTCCCATAGTTCAATGGATAGAATACTGGCTTGCGGAGCCGGCGATAGAGGTTCGAATCCTCTTGGGGGCACCACGTCCTAGCTAATTCCAGCCCCGCCTTAATTTTGGCAATCAAGTGGCCAAAATTAAGGCGGGGTCTTGCATTGCTACTCCTCTTCCGTTTTGCTTATCCTCAAGCAAAACGGGTAAAACCGTTGGTCTATTTGAAGAAGAGCATTTTTATGCCGACGATTATTAAAAATGCGCCGAAGACTTTAGTGAGTTGCTTATCAGGCACTTGGGTCGCAAACTTGGCGCCTAAATAACTGCCCAGTATAAAACCAATAATTATAAAAGCTGCCGCTTTTACGTTCACATGGCCAGCTTTGTAATAGGCCCAAGCCGCAAAAAAACCAATCGGCGGAATAAGCAGCGCCAAAGTTGTTCCTTGGGCCAATTTTTGAGAAAAACCGAACAGCAACACCAAGGCTGGCACAATAATTATGCCGCCGCCTAGCCCGACGACTCCCGCCAAAAGGCCAGATACTAGACCTAAAATTATCAGCAAAGGTTCGGTCATAGTTATTTGCAATTATAGTTCACCAAACTTAAAACACCCAGAAATGGGTGCTTTTAAGAGTCGAGATTTAATCTTTTTACTTTTTTATCAGTGACAGCGCGGCTTGGGCGGCGTCAAATTCGTTTCTGTGATAACCATCTAGCATTATCTCGCGGTCGCCATCCTCTATATAGACCCGCCAACCGTATGGATCTCTTCGAACGTGCAGTTGTGCCATGTATGCCTCCCAAACTTTATTACCAAGCAGACATAATTTCATAGGTAAGCACTTGGCGCAGTAATAAATCTATCAAAAAGCCTAAGTTTTTTTAGAAATCTTGGAAGTGCAGTGCATGCAGCGAGTAGCCTTTGTAGGAATTTTACCCAGGCAATAAGGGCATTTGCGAGTAGTGGCCTCGCCAGTATCCTTACTGCTGGCAAAACGCTCACTTATCCGGTTAATGGGCTGGACTACCAGGAAAAATATCACGGCGGCTACAATCAAAAAGCTTAATAAGTTGTTAAGCAGGTCCCCATAATTGAATGTGCTGCCACCAATAGAAAAAGCCAGTTTTGAGAATTTTTCGCCGTGATAGAAAAGCTCCATTAAGGGGTTAACAACATCTCTAACAAAAGCATTTACCACACTGGTAAAGGCAGCGCCAATCACAATACCAACGGCTAAATCAACGACATTGCCGCGCAGGATAAATTTTCTAAACTCGTTAAACATAACTAAAGCTTCGCTTAAATTAAATCAGCAATTACGCCCATCAGCAACAATCAGTAGAAAAATTTTGATACCTTTAGCTGTAAAGGTATCGCCAAACTCTCGGACATTCAAAAAGCTAGATGGTCGCTCAGCACTCGTCATAAGTGAATCTGCGGAACGACAAGCGGTCCTCCTCCGCTGGACAGCGGACTTCGGACAGTCCTCGATTCAGAAAACTGATGGCTCGTTCTTCGCTCACTCTGTTTTTTCAAGTCCGAACCTTTATTAATGATTCGGTAGCCTGTGTTAGATATATTACTGCTGAAAGCCATACACAAAATGTACGGTGTATTTAAGATTTAAGGAGGAGATACGATGGCCGAAGTAACACGTACGCGCGAAACTGTGACAGAAGACCGTCCAGTAGTAGCAAACGATCACGGGCGGAATGTAGCCGATAGGATTATTTGGTTTATTGCGGGCATTATTTTGATTCTGCTGGCGCTACGGTTTTTGCTATCGCTTTTGGGCGCCAACCGAGAAAACGCTTTTGCCGACTTTATTTACGATGCTTCCCAGCCATTTGTGTCGCCATTTTTTGGCTTGTTTAACTACAACGTAGTGGACTACGGAGTGTCACGGCTGGAGTTTTACACCTTATTTGCCATGTTAATGTACGCCGTTATAGCCTGGGGGCTATCGTCGCTGATTAACCTTAACCGGCGCTAATTTATTGAACTAAAATCGGACGTTTCTTAGGCTTGGGTCTAACTGGCGGCGGCCCGGCGCTTGTTTTTGGTGGTTCTGCTGGTGGTTGCGATGGTGGTTCTGGTGCCGACGGGGGCGCTGGTGGCTCAGCGGAAGGGGCTGGCTCGGCAGGTTTACCCCGTCTTTTAATAAATCTGGCAGCTATGATTAACAAAATACCTAAACCTAGGTACGCTCCGCCGATAATCCAATAATTTTTGTCGATTGATCTTGTTAGCTCGCTAATAACTGCCTTAGCTTCTCCTTGAGTGGCTGAATCCATTTGTAACTCGGGTAAGCCGTGTGAGTGGACGCTATAGTTTAGCGCCCAAGCCAGAGCCAATATTAAGACGCCAGAAATTACCAAAATTACCCCTACCCTGCGCCAACCTTTACGGCGGCTGGAGGAAAGTAAAATTACACCCAGTGCAGTGAGTAAGGCAAAACCAGCCAAAACAAAGGGCGCAATTTTGGCTTTTTGGTAATATTTAGGGACGTCTTTAAGCTGGTTGGCGAAGATATTTTGGTCCTCACCGGCACCTTTTAAGTTATCGGCTGTGACAACCGGGTTCTCTAAGAATCCCTCGGCATTTAAAACAGCCGTTTGGGCTTGCACACCGGCTTGGGCCGGGGTGATTCCTGGTGGCAGGCATTCGGCCTCAAAGACGTCAAAAGAGGCCGAAACAGCGCCATCATCCGCACAAAGCGGCAAACTATCGGCGTGGCGTTCGGCCGCCACTGCCACTCGAGCCGCCAATGCGGCTCTCTCCTGACTTAAATCAATCTTAAAGGTCGGCTCAGCGGCCTGACCACTAAGCCAAGGGTAAATACCGTCAATTAATGAGTCTACGGCCAGTTTCACCACATCTTGTGAAAAGGTTTTTTCGACAGCGGCCTTAACTTCCGGCTCGGACAGCGAAATACCCTCGTCATCAGCCTCGTCGGCTTGGGTCTGGACCAATAAATTGGGCACCAGCGAGTCATAAACGCCGCTTTTTTGGATCACCTGCTTAAGCTGGTCGGGCTGGCCTAGCACTAACGTTGCCCCAGCCGTAACAGCTAGCAACAACAGAAAAATCGGTAATAAAAACGATGATAAAAAAAGTCCCGCCCTACGCATAAACCTTATTTTATGTTAAATCTGCCCAAGCAGCCAGTATTTGTGGCGGAGGGGGTGGGATTTGAACCCACGGTACCGTTGCCGGTACACCGCTTTTCGAGAGCGGCACCTTAAGCCACTCGGCCACCCCTCCAGTAAAGGAGAATTATATCTTAGAATAATACTCTCAAGAAAACCAATGCTAATATATGGTTATGGGAGCGGGATTAACCAGTTTTTTGCTTACAGTAGGTGCCTCGACCTGGCTTTATACCAAGCTGCAAAATAGAAGCGGCAATAACACCCGCCAATCGCTGGTAGCCACCGCTGTTGTGGGCGTGTTACTATTTATCATTAGTTTTTCTATTCTTAGCTTAATATTTTAAAAATGGCCGACAGTCTTTTTACCAGAATAATTCGCGGCGAGATCTCCTGCTACAAAATATACGAAGACGAATTAACCTTTGCTTTTTTAGACATAAACCCAAAAACGCCGGGCCATACCTTAATTGTCTCTAAAAAACAGGTGGACGAATTCCAAGATTTACCTCATGAAGACTATATTGCTCTGATGCAGGCCGTCAAAAAAATTGCTCTTCGGCAAAAAGAGGTGCTGGGAGCGAAGAGAATTGGGTTGCAAGTGATAGGGGTCGATGTACCCCATGCTCACGTACACGTCTTTCCTTTTAGCAGCGCGGAAGAATATCGGCAACCGCCCAAAGCGGCGCCGGACGAAGAGTTAGCAGCCCTGGCAAAAAAACTAGCCTTTTAGGGCGAGTTTATCCCCAGCTTTTCCACTAATTTGCAGAGTTACAGATAAAAAACTGGTATTATATGGCTAGAGGAGTGGGGATTGAGCGGAATTTCCGTTGACGAAAAAGCATTGGGCAAGCGCTTGCAGCTGGCCCGCCGACGGGCTGGGCTGACACAACAAGAGTTGTGTCAAAAGGCGGGCCTTTCTTATTCCACACTAGCTAAAATCGAGCGCGGCGCCATTCGCTCCCCTTCGGTTTTCACAGTAGCGGCAGTGGCAGCGGCTACCGCTACACCTATTGAAGACTTATTAGACATGGCCTCTAAGACCTTAAAGTCCCCTGCCCCAGCCGACAGCAAAAAACGTTCTAAAACTGGGGTACGGTTTGTTTATTTTGACGTAAACGGCACGTTGGTGCGCTTTTTTGAGAGGGCTTTTAGGCAGATAGCCGAGGAAACGGGTCATCCACTTGAGCAAGTAGAAATGCTTTATTGGCGCCATGATGTGGGAGCGTGTGTTGGCTCTGAAAGCACCGAAAAAATTAACAAAATTTTCGCCTCTGAGCTAGATATAAAAGATTTTGATTGGCAAAAGTACTATTTAGACAATATTGAAGCTACGCCCAATGTTGATGAGCTAGTACGATGGGCAGCCAAAAACTACGAGGTAGGCCTGCTGACAAATAATTGGTTAGGATTAACCGATGCGTTGCTACACAAAAAACTAATTCCAGATGTAAACTGGACCGTAATTTTAGAATCAGCGAAATACCATGCAGTTAAGCCCGACCCCAAAATTTACGAAGTAGCCCAAGGACTAGCCAATGCCGAACCCAGCGAAATTATGCTGGTAGATGATAATCCACCCTATCTAGTAGGAGCCGATCAGGCCGGCTGGCACACCGTTCGTTTTGACGGCTTCCACCCTGACGAGAGCATTACCCGTGTCAAATCCGCCCTCGAGTTTTAGGAATTTACTTTCAGAACCTCCTCGATTTTAACAAGCTGAGCCCTTTCCTTTTTAAGTTGTGATTTTGTTTGTTCGATAACAGAGGCAGGCGCTTTTGCGACATAATCGCGATTCTTTAGACGATTTTCTAATGTCTTTACTGTCTTCAAGGTTGTTCGTTGATTTTTTTCCACCCTTGAAAGGTGGTCTTTAATCTCGCCGTCACTAATAGCCAGCCAAGCTGTGATTCGGGTGGGGCTAGTTAGCCTTAATCCAGAGCCTTTATTAACTTTTCTTATAGCGTTAACTTTGGCAAGATGCTTGACAAGCTCACGATTCTCATCAAGTATTCGTGGATCTTCAAAGAGTAAGTCCTGGCCGCTCCGGCCTAAATCGCTTTGAATACCCCTAACTTCTCTAACAAGTTTAATAACTCCTTCCCTAAAGTCTCTTCCTCTGTCCTCCTCATGTGTAGGTTTGCGCGGCCATGATTCTCCTGCAAGGAGGCTCCCTTGGCCAAATTTAAGCGATTGCCAAATTGCTTCTGTCACAAAAGGCGCAAAAGGGTGCGCCAATTTTAAGGTAGTTTCCAGTAGCTCCCTAAGTACTTCGGGGTTGGGGTTAACTTTGCTAGCTTCGATATACCAGTCGGCAAAGTCGTTCCAAACAAAATGGTACAGAAGTTCATAAGACTCACTTAGCTCATACTTTTTTAAATTGTCATCGAGTTGCTCAACCTTCCTATGTAATCGCCAGAGAATCCAATCATCTGCGATGGTTTTTTGGATTTTGATATCAGTAGCTAATACTTCTTCGCTGAACCTCGCAATGTTCCAAAGCTTATTGCAGAAATTGCGGCCATCCTCTATTTTGCGCTCATCATAACCGCGGTTGATGGCTGGCAATCGTCCGGCAATGATACCCATGCGTAGGGCGTCTGAGCCATAACGGTCAATTACCTCTGTTAAATCAACTACATTACCAAGCGATTTGCTCATTTTAGAGCCATCGGGTGCCAGTACATAGCCATGGATGTAAACGTCTTTAAAGGGTACCTTGCCAGTTTCATAAAGCCCCAACATAATCATCCGGGACACCCAGGGGTAGAGGATTTCGCCGCCGGTTTCCATCAAAGATAAGGGGTAAAAACCTTGATATTCGGCGCCGTCTGGATAGTTAAGGGTGACATAGGGCCAGGAGCTAGAAGAAAACCAGGTGTCAAATACGTCCGGGTCGCGGTGGTAGGTTTTGCCGTCAACAGTCACAGTTTCCTGATCAACCCTCTCATCAAATATCCAATCACTAGGATCGTCTTGGTTTTGAAAGGCTGGGATGGGAATGCCCCAAGCAATTTGGCGGCTAATATTCCAATCTCGCAACCCCTCAAAATAAGCTATTAGCTGGTCTTTTTTGCTGGCCGGGTAGAAGTTAATTTGAGCCTGCCTTAAAGCCGAAATGGCTTTAGCTGCCAAGGGTTTGGTATCTACGAACCACTGCTCTTTCAGCAGCGGCTGAATAATGGTGCCGCACTTATAACAGTGGCCAACGCTATGCCGATACGGCTCAACTTTAACAAGGCTCCCCTGCTCTTTTAGATCATTAAGGACTTTTTGGCGAGCCTGGGCTACGTTCAAGCCACGGTAATCACCGGCCTCGTTAGTCATGGTGCCGTCTGTAGCAATAACCGATACCTTCGGCAGATCGTGCCGGTCAGCAATATCAAAATCGGCCATATCATGAGCAGGAGTAACCTTAACTACCCCTGATCCAAACTGCATATCAACGCTTTCATCAGCTATGACCGGTAAGTCGCGCTCGGTTAGAGGTAAACGCACGGTTTTGCCGATAAACTTCTTATAACGACTGTCTTTAGGGTGAACGGCCAGCGCTACATCGCCTAACATAGTTTCGGGGCGGGTAGTAGCTATAACAAGGCTGCCCTCGTCATCTGTTAAGGGGTAGCTAATGTGCCAAAGATGGCCATTTAATGGGCGAAATTCAACTTCTACATCGGCAAAACTAGTACCGTGAAAAGTGCAGAAATTTACTAACCTTTCACCTCTGTAGATTAAGCCTTCTTGCCACATTTTTTTAAAGGTAGCGTAGGCTTGTTTAACTACTTTGTCGTCAAGCGTAAAGGTAAAGTGCGGCCAGCTGACGCTAGCACCTAGCTGACGGAACTGTTTTTCGAAGTTAGCCCTGTTAGCCGCCACAAAATCCCAAACCTGCTTATATAACTCCTCCCGGGAGAAATCAAATCGGCTTTTACCCTGTTCGTTTAACTTTTTTTCATAAACTACCCATGTCTCGAAGCCGGCGTGGTCGGCACCGGGTACGAAAAGGACATCCCTGCCCTTTAACCGGGCATAGCGGGCGGCGATATCCTCGATGGCGGCAGTTAAGCCATAACCAATGTGTAAATCAGCATTAGCATTAGGGGGCGGAGCTACCAAGCTAAAGTGCTCTTCCCCCTTATTCTTAGGTGTAAAAACACCGGCCGCTTCCCACTTAGCGTAAATTTCAGCCTCGTATTTGGCCGGCTGGTAAGCACTCGGCAATCTCATCTTGTTCCCAGTATATCAGAGGCCAACCGGCAAAAAGGCAGCGCTTAAACTTTCATATGAAAACAGGCACAAATCAACCCGCCTTTCGTAGTGAAAAGGCCGATTTTTAGTGCCTGTTTCCCAATTTTTGTTTTCAGATTTAGCATAACAACTCGGCAATTGGGCGGCAATGAAAGGAGACAAAATTACATTGATAAGTTGGGGATAACGTCTAGAGAAGGGGGATCTACGCCGGTTAAGCCAGATTTAATCTGAAAATAACCCTCTTGGGCGACCATTGCTGCGTTATCGGTGCAGAGTTTTACGTCTGGAAAAAAGACGGGCAAAGGTATTTGGCTATCTATAACTTGACGCAGCTTTAGATTAGCAGCTACACCCCCAGCTACCACCACAGATGACGGCTGGTATTCTTCAACGGCCGCTTTTAAGGAATCAGCTAGTATAATGACGGCTTTTTGCTGAAAGCTAGCGGCGATATTGGCCTTTTGAGCCCCATTTAAGGCCTTTGGCAGCTTGGTGGAGGGGAATGTGTAATCTTGCCCCACCATTTTTTGGGAGGCCCTTAAAACGGCTGTTTTTAAGCCGGAAAAAGAAAAACTGTATTTTCCCACCTTGACGGTCGGCAATTTAACAGATTGAGGATCGCCTTTTAAGGCTAAGGCAGCCAAACTTGGCCCACCGGGGTAGGGCAGGCCTAACATTTTGGCGACCTTATCAAAGGCTTCGCCGACAGCATCATCGGTGGTTTGACCTAAAACTTTATAATTTTGATGGTCGCTAAATTGCGCTAATAGAGTGTGTCCCCCGGAGACTATTAGGGCTAGAAGCGGGAAGTGCGGCTGTTTCTTGGACAAGCTATAGCCGGGCAGGGCAGTTTTGGTTAAAAAGGCTGCTTCGACATGGGCTTTAACGTGGTTAACAGCGTAGAGAGGCTTATTTTTAGCCAGAGCCAAACTTTTGGCGGTCATTACTCCTACTAACAAGCTGCCGGCTAGGCCTGGACCGTGGGTTACAGCAATAGCATCAATTTTCTGCCAGGGATCAGAGGTGTAAGCCTCACCTACGGCTTTATCAATTACCGGCAAGATTGTTTCAACGTGGGACCGGGCGGCTATTTCCGGCACTACTCCGCCATAGGCTGCGTGCAGATCCGCCGAGCTGGCCACTACATTGGAAAGTAGCTCGCTGCCATCTTTGATAACAGCAGCTGCCGTCTCGTCACAGGATGTCTCGATTCCCAAAATGACCATCTGTTATACAGTATACTTAAACCCATGAACGTCCGCCGCCTGGTGAAAGTTATTATACCGGCAAAACTCTTTCGCCGGGTTGAACCTTACGGGCACTTAGTAGAGGCAGTTTTATTTAATCTAATCTACGGTTTTCCGGCTCGTAACCTAAAGGTTATAGGAGTTACCGGCACTAACGGTAAGACCTCCACCTGTTTTTTAATCCATAAAATGCTAACCGAGGCCGGCATGCGAGCTGGCCTAATGAGCACAGTAGGCTATGGGGTAGGTCATAAGATTGAGCCTCAAGTACAGCACATGACTAATGTGGCGGTGCCCCAGCTAATGAGGCGGCTAAAACAAATGAAAGCCCAAGGCGCCGATTGGCTGGTACTAGAAGCTACCAGTCATGGCCTGGCTCAAAATCGGCTGTGGGGGATTCCGTTTTCGGTGGCCGTTATGACCAACGTTACGCACGAGCACTTGGATTATCACGGTAATTTCGAGCGCTATCGAGACTCTAAACGGAAGCTATTTAAGCTCTGCAATCGCAACCAAAAAGGCTTAAAAACAGGGGTGATTAACGCCGAAGATGAATCTGCTAAGCTGTTTATCGCCGATATATCTCACCCAGTAACTTACGGCTTAGAAGCTGGTGATTTGCGGACTCAAAATTTAAAAATGACGCCGGCCGGCAGTAACTACGAGACCGTAATTTCCGGCGATAAATACAAGATTAAATGCAATCTGCCAGGAAAATTCAATGTTTATAACAGCCTAGCTGCCCAGGCGGTTGGCCGAGCTGTGGGATTAAGCGTTAAGCAGGTAGAGCAGGGAATTGCTGCTTTAGAATCGGTCGAAGGACGGATGACTTCTATTGACGAAGGCCAAGATTTTGAAGTTATTGTCGACTTTGCCCATACGCCAGACAGCTTTGAGAAGCTATTTGCTGATCTAAAACCAGTAGTAAAAGGCAAATTAATTGTTATGTTTGGTTCGGCCGGCCGGCGCGATGTAACTAAACGATCAGTGCAAGGAGAACTGGCCGGAAAATATTGCGATGAAGTTATTGTGACCGAGGAAGACGATCGTGACGAGGATAGATTAGAAATTTTAAATCAAATTGCCAGCGGCGCTAAAAAGTCCGGAAAGGTTCGAGGCAAAGATTTATTTTTGGTCCATGACCGTACCGAAGCCATCGAGTTTAGCTTAAGCCGGGCTAAGGCTGGCGATACCGTGTTGCTGCTGGGCAAAGGCCACGAAAAAACTATCGAACGGGCTGACGGCGAACATCTCTGGGATGAGATAGGTATAACTCGTGAACTTCTTAAAAAAACTAAAGTTCTAAGGTAAGGCATTTAACCCCGCCACCGGATTTTAGGAACTCAGTCATTTCCACAGTGTAGATATCCATACCCATTTGGGTATATTTATCAATTAAATTTTTGGGGTGGTCGGAAAGGATAATATTTTTACCATCATGCATGGCGTTAAGGCCGTAGGCCAGGGCATCTTGCTCGGTGGCTTCGATGATGTTGGGCACAAGCTTGCTTAAGATCTTTAAGCTACCAGCCGAAAAGGCCCCGGGGAAAATGGCGGCAGTGTCGTCACTTAGAAAAGTTATAGAAGTATCTAAATGATAAAATCGCGGATTAATTTGCTCCAAGCTGATCGGCTTTAAGCCCAAGTAGTCGGCAACTTCTTTATGTGCGGCCTTATCGCTACGGAAAGGATAGCCGGCAATTAACATATCTTGCCAAACAAAGGCATCGCCAGCGCCTTCAAAATTATGTTTGGGCAGGTAGATATCTTTATAGCCAGCTTGTCTGAACCATTTTTCAAACTGTTGGGTCTCGCCCTGCCGTTCGGGGTAGCGAAAGCGCGGGAGCACCACTTTACCGCCGTAAACTAAGCCGCCGTTGGCTGTGAAGACCATATCGGGCAGGCCTTTAACTGGCTTGATAAGTTCAACCTCCCAACCTAATTTTTGGGTATAAATTTCGTAAAGTTTTTTCCATTGACTGGCGGCATATTTACGGTCGACGGGATTATTTTTATCCATCCAGTCGTTAATCTCGTACTCAATATCGTAATAAGTTGGTGGGCACATTAAGACGGTCTTGGACATTGCTAGTTAGTATATCAAGTAAGCATAAGGGGTTGACAACAACACTACTTATGGTAAAATTTACTCTTAGTAAGCTAAAGCATAAGCGCTTACAAATATCGTTATGGGTGGCCCATATAAAATAGAAAGCTCCTAATTACCTTTTAACTAAGGGTGGCTAGGAGCCTTTTATTTTCGAAAGAAAATACGAGGCTTCGTACATATCGGCAACAAGCAGTGCTAAATCCCCCAACCCTCTGAAAGGAGGAACGATGGCCTCTTTGGCTATCGACGCAAGACGGCAGTTCATCAGCAAGCCCCTTCCAAGGCGCCGCTGGCGAAGGCTTATCGGCCAGCGCGAGCAGCCGCAGAAGGAACGCGAGCGGGTCAACAGCCGGGGCTCCCTCATGACAAAGCGTGACCGAGTCCACGCGCTTCGTCGTCTAGAGGCCAAGGAGCTCCTCGAGCCACTCGACCCTGAGAGCGACCGTACGCTCGCACGGGCTGCCTTCAGGCGACGCCGTAAGGCAGCCCGTCGGTTGCGTGAAGAGCTGCTCGCCCTACGTGAGATCCGACTGTCGGAGGCTGTACTGCGCGAGCATGCACGTCATCAGCTCGCTCGTCTCCAGCTACCGCAGGAGTTCGAGGAGGAGGTGTCTCGGCTGGAAGGCCGAGAGATCGACCAGTTCGAGCTGGAAGTGGTGCAACACCTCGCCGCCGCCTAGGGGTATCAAGGGGGGGGGGGGGGGGGCGCGGGGGGG
>JBBDZU010000002.1:127672-192830 GCA_040900055.1 Saccharimonadales bacterium (SeqCode)
CCGCCAGCTGGCGGACGGCCCCCACAACAAACTTGTTGCCGATTTTTTCACGCCAAATTTATCGCCGTACCGTTTTCTTAATTTTTTAAGCAAAGAGTATTGCAATAAATTTGGCACTCGGCTATTATGAGTGCCAGTAAACGCAATTTAACGGAGGAGAGCAATGGCATCCACACCACTGCAACCTTTGGCTGACTGGGTAGTCGCCGAACAAGAAGAAGCCGCTACCAAAACTGCCTCGGGACTTTATCTACCGGACAAGGCTGCCGAGAAACCCAAAGTAGCCAAGGTCCTAAAAGTTGGCTCAAAAGTTAAAGAAATTAAAGCCGGCGACCGAATTGTTTATAAAAGCTATAGCACCACTGACGTGAAAATAGCTGACACCGAATATATTTTAGTAAAAGAAGAAGACATTCTGGCAACCGTCCTGCCTGCCGGCAGGCAAGGTAAATAGGAGGAATAGATAGATGGCTAAAAAAGTTTTTTATGATGATGAAGCCCGCAGGCGGGTTCTAGCTGGCGCCCAAATTTTACACGACGCCGTTAAAAGCACTATGGGCCCCAAAGGTCGAAATGCCGTAATTTCCAAAAGCTACGGCAACCCCACTGTGAGCCATGACGGCGTAACCGTGGCCAAAGGCGTGGAGATTGAAGATGTTTTGACCGATAAAGAAGACACTTTAGGTTATAAAGTTGGCGCCGAGCTGATTAAACAAGCCGCCAGCAAAATGAACGATGTGGCCGGGGATGGTACGACAACCGTCACCATTCTGACATACCATATTTTAAAAGAAGCCAACAAGTTAATTACAGCAGATCACAGCCCAATGGACCTTCGCAAGGGCCTGGAGAAAGCCTCCGCTGACGTGATTGCCAAACTAGGCACTTTAAGCGAAAATATTGGCTCCAAAAAGGCCCGAGTAGCCGAAGTAGCTACCATATCGGCCGGTGATGATCAAATCGGCCAACTAATTGCTGATGTTATGGAAAAAGTTGGCAAAGACGGCGTGGTGACTGTCGAAGAAGGGCAGGGCCTGGCCATGGAGAGCGAAGTTGTGGAGGGCTTTACCATGGACCGCGGCTACGTTAGCCCTTACATGGTGACCGACGCTGCCCGCATGGAAGCCGTTTACGAAAAGCCAGCCATTTTAATTACCGACCAAAAAATCAGCTCGGTGCAGGAATTCTTGCCTATGCTAGAAAAACTAGCCCAGGCCGGCAAGAAAGATCTGATCATCGTGGCCGAGGATGTAGAAGGCGAAGCGCTAGGCACGTTGGTACTCAACAAACTTAAAGGCGTCTTTAATACTGTGGCCATCAAGGCTCCGGCTTTTGGCGACCGACGCAAAGAAATCCTAGAAGACATTGCCATTTTAACCGGCGGCGATGTAATTACCGAGGACCGCGGCTTTACTTTCGAAAACGCCGAGGTAGCTATGGTTGGTTCGGCCCGCAAAGTTATTGTGACCAAAGACGAGACAACTATTATCGAAGGTGCAGGCAGCGCTTCGGCAGTCAAGGCCCGCATTGCCCAAATTAACAAACAAATCGACCAAGCCAGTTCCGAATACGACAAAGAAAACCTAGAAAAACGCCGAGCAGCTTTATCTGGCAAAGTGGCTGTAATTAAAGTTGGCGGCGCCACCGAAACCGAAATTGAAGAAAAGAAATTCCGGGTCGATGATGCCGTGGCATCGGTAAAATCAGCCCTAGACGAAGGCGTGGTGCCAGGCGGCGGCATAACCTTAATCGATTTGGCGCGAACCATAAAAGCCGAAGGTGCCGATTCGGAAACTGCCGGCGCCGGAATGCTAAAAAAAGCCCTACACGAACCGTTTAAGCAACTGATGGCCAACGCCGGTCTAAACGCCGATGAAAAACTGGCCAAGGTAACCGAGGATGCTTCCAGCGGCGTTGGCTTCGACGTTAACCAGCCCGACAAACTGGTTACCATGAAAGAGAAAGGCATTGTTGACCCTACTCGGGTAGCCCGCGAAGCCATTCAAAATGCTGTTTCGATTGCCGGTACAGCCATGACTATGGGCGCCCTAGTCACCGACATCCCCGAAAAAGCACCAGCCGCGCCTGCCGCTCCTGCTGGCATGGGCATGGACTACTAAACCGACCAGAAGCATAAGCTATATCAGTAGTTTGCGCAAATTTCGACTTTATATTAAAGTTAAAGTGAATTTGAGAGGCAAACTATGGCTAACTTTAATCGCCCCAAAAACCCTTTCCCGCGACGCGTAGAGTCAGTGGATAGAACAACTACGACAGCTGGCCGGCCTAAGCCTCCTGCCTGGCTAGTAACGGTTGTTCGTCTGGTAATTATCTTGTTACTTGCCGCACTGATTTTACTGGTTGGCCGTTGGCTTTATGATAAAGCTTTTCGAGAAGCGGATACGCCAGCGCCACAGCCTGCACCTACTACCCAGCCAACAACGCCACCTGCCGAACAAACTCCCCCTAACCAGCAGCCGTCAGCTGGGAATGGCACTCGTACTCCAACTACTGGAGAATTGCCAGACAGTGGCCCTGGTGAGGTCTTAGCCATCTTTGTAGTCGCAAGCCTTACGGCTGCTTTATTGCACTATCGTCGCCATCGTCGTCGAGCCACATAAGCGTATTACTAGAAACTACAAACTAAAAACTATAAACTAACGTCAGTGTTAGACGACCTTAAATATATTCATCATCGCGACAGCTTGGACGCGTTAGGCGTGGCCGAGCGGCAGTGGCAGCAACTTCTGCTTGAGTTCGATACTACAAACTACAAACTAAAAACTACAAACATCCAGAATGTGGTTTATGCCGGCATGGGCGGCTCGGCCTTAGCGGCGGAGCTAAGCAAGATCTGGCCAGGCTGCAATGTGCCATTTGAAATTTGGCGACAGTATCAGTTGCCGGGGTATGTTTCCAAAAACACTTTGGTTATCTGCGCTAGCTATTCGGGCAATACCGAGGAGGCTTTATCAGCATTAGCCGAAGCTCAGGAACGGGGAGCCCAAATAGCAATTATTTGCGGCGGTGGCCAGCTGCAAAAAATTGCCGAGGAACAATCACTGCCGATGCTACTTTTGCCAAAAATCGCCCAGCCGCGCTGGGGAGTTTTAGCCAACTTTAAGGCTTTACTGGCCATATTAGTCGCCGCCGGGTTGATTGATAAAGAGGCCCAGAATCAGGTCCAGCTAGCCGCTGATTTTTTAAAAAAAGAAGTTGGCGCTTGGTTGCCAACTGTCGCTACCAAAGAAAATCCGGCCAAGAGCTTAGCCCACGAGCTAGCCGGTAAATCACCGGTTATTTACAGCGGCCCGCTTCTATTTCCGGCAGCATATAAATGGAAGATTAATTTCAACGAAAACGCCAAAAACATAGCTTGGTGCGGCCAATTACCAGAGTTTAACCACAACGAATTTATTGGCTGGTCATCTCATCCCATTCAAAAACCCTACGAGGTGATTGATCTACGCTCCAGCTTTGAGGACCAGCAGATATCCAAACGCTTAGTTTTAAGCGACCGGTTGCTCTCGGGCAAGCGTCCAGCCGCTCATGTAGTTGAAGCAAAAGGCGACAGCTTGTTAGAACAGTTAGTTTGGGCGGTGGCTTACGGCGATTTTGTTTCAATTTATTTAGCCTTGCTAAATGGCGTAGATCCAGGGCCAGTAGCTTTGGTCGAAAAATTTAAAACCGAGCTGACTAAGTAAGGATTATCATCTGTTAAAATAGCTTCTTGTTGGAGAGGTGCAAGAGCGGTTTAATTGGCACGCTTGGAAAGCGTGTGTGCGGGCAACCGTACCGAGGGTTCGAATCCCTCCCTCTCCGCCATTGACATTAACGCTTATGTTAAAATTAAAGTAGCCGGTGCAGTAAGATTTCTTACCGCTAAGCTTGTTTGCACTGCGGTAAAATTCCATCCGGTGGATCTGTTAAATACAAAAAAAGGAGCACCAATGACCGATAAAGACCAGATTAAAGAGATAGTCCAAAATGTTGCCCAACTCCAAGACCTAAAGCAGTGGGAAAAGCTGGAGCATTATTTTGTTAAGAAACCTTATATAGACAGCAGGGCCCTAAATGGCGAAGCTCCAGCAGCTATCTCTAAGCGGCGGCTAATTGATGGCTGGCGCAGAGAAATAGGCTCCTATTTTTATGCCACTAGACATTTTATAAAACGCTTGGCGGTTAGAATGCTTAATTCGCGGCGAGCCAAAGTCACCACGGCAGTAGAACATGTTCACTACGTGGCCGATAGAGGTGAAAGGTATGTTTGGACGGTTCGTGGTACCATTGACTACATTTTCATTAAGACCACAGGTGGCACTTGGAAAATTAGCCAAATGATATTTCGCTTACAGGATCAAGCTGTCCGTCCACTAGGCGCTGCCGCTTAAGCTTTCGGAACTTCTTTTGCTTGCGCTACAATAAGCGTAAGTCATAAATTAGGTGGGCTAAATTTGAACATCCTTATTGTTTACGCGCATCACGAGCCAAGCTCCTTTACGGCGGCTATGAAAAATGCAGCGGTTGAAACTTTAACTCGCCAGGGGCACCTGGTAACGGTTTCTGATTTATATGGGCAGGGTTTTAGCTCGGTGGCTCAAAAATGGGATTTTGTAACAACTAGCGGCAATCATTTTAACTATATGCTGGAACAACGACACGCCGCGCGTTTAAACATGGCTTTCTCGCCGGATATTGTGGCCGAGATTCAAAAGGTCCAAGCCACCGACTTGTTGCTGCTTATAACTCCGATTTGGTGGTTTAGCGTACCGGCCATTTTAAAAGGCTGGTTTGACAGGGTGCTAGCCATGGGTGTGGCCTGGGATGGCGGTAAAATTTATGAGAACGGCTTGCTCCGCGGAAAACAAGCTATGGTTATTGCATCGGCTGGGGGACCGGCCGAATATTACCGTGAGAGTGGCCGCCACAAGGCAAACGTCGCTCAGATACTTCACCCAATTAATCATGGGACCTTGGCCTTTTGCGGTTTAAATGTCCACGAGCCATTTGTGGGGCTAAATATTTTAGGACGCGACCAAGCTAGTCGTGAGCAACTGCTTAAAGATCTGCAGTTTCGCCTGGAGCACTTTGTGGATAGCCCCCAGTGGCTTATCCACTTTAGCTAGGCGCCTAGACAAGCCTATTGGCAGGAGTTGGGCTATAATTGAGGCCATGATATTTCGGAGTGAGGCCGAGCGACGCTACGTGCGGGCAGCGGGGATCTTGAGTGGCCTTTGTTTAGTTTTTTTTGGGCTACAGCCACTAGCCGCCGACTCGCTGCGTTATTGGTTTATCCCCCAAAATCTAGGATTAGCTTGGCTGAGTTTGCTGTTTGCCTGGCTGTTAGTCGGCCAGCTTAAAATTCGCAGTTGGCTAAGCTGGCAGAATTTAAGCCTAACATTGCTCTGGCTAATATTTTTGCCTAATGCTTGGTATGTTCTGACTGATTTTATCCATATCTTTCCGGCCGATGACGTTATCCATCTTTACGACATTGTGCTAATGAGTACCCTAGTGGTGAGCGGCTTTATTGTCGGCTTTACCAGCCTTTATTTGGTGCATTTAGAGCTAATTAAAAGACTGGGGACCCGAGCCGGACATTGGCTGATTGGCCTAGTTATTCTGCTGAGTAGTTTTGGGATATACATGGGCCGGATCCTGCGCTGGAATACATGGGACGTGGCGGCTAATCCCAGCGGGATTATTCTAAATGTATCTGATAGGTTAGCTAGCCCCTTGGAATATCCGCGCTTTTTAAGCCTAACCGCCCTATTTTTTGTGTTTATTAGCATGATTTATTTGGCGCTTTGGCTATTTTTAAAACCGCCTAAACCATCGAGGCCAGCTTAAATGGTGCAGGAGCTAAAAAAACTCTTGGCGGCGGAGTGTCAACGTCAATTTGATATTGATATTGAACCGCAGCTAGAAATCCCCGACAGAAAATTTGGCGATTACGCTACAAACTTGCCGCTGCAAGTTGCCGCTAAAACCGGCAAAGATCCTAAGGCCATCGCGGAATCGCTGGCTAAGGTCTTAAAAAAATTGCCGCAAATATCCGAAGTAAAAGTAGCGGGGCCAGGCTTTATTAACTTTTTTTTGTCTGACAAAGCGATTTTGGACAGCTTGGAACAGGGCCCACTTTTGCACTATAAGGGCCAAACTGTAGTTGTAGAGTATTCTGATCCGAATCCTTTTAAAGTGCTTCATGTCGGCCATCTATACACTTCCGTAGTGGGTGATGCGATTGCCAAAATATTGGAGGCCGCCGGCGCTAAAGTAGCCAGAGTTAATTTTGGCGGTGATGTTGGACTACATGTGGCCAAAACTATGTGGGCTGTACGACAGCGACTAGGAGGTGAATACCCCGAAAAATTAACCAAAATGGCAGAGAAAACTGGACCCGATTGGTTAGCTGAGGCTTATGCAGAGGGCAACAGGGCTTATGAAGAAGACACTAAAGCTAAAGAACAAATTAGGGAGCTAAATGAGCGAATCTATACGTTGCATGACGAAAAAGATGAGGACTCTAATCTAGCTAAAATCTATTGGTTAACCCGGAAGTGGAGCTATAAATGTTTTGAGACCTTCTATGGCATGATTGGCACACATTTTGACCGGTTCTACCCAGAAAGTGAGACCGCCGGGCTCGGGCTTAAAGTAGTCCGCGAAAATATCGGCAAGGTTTTTGAGGAATCTGAAGGCGCCATTATTTTTAAGGGCGAAGTTCATAATATGCATACCCGGGTTTTCATAAACAGCCAAAATTTGCCAACTTACGAGACTAAAGATATAGGTTTGGCTCTAAAAAAATGGCAGGACTACCATTACGATCGCTCAATCATCATTACTGGCAACGATATTTATGAATACATGCAGGTTGTTTTAAAGGCTTTAGAACAAATTGAGCCTGAACTTGCTAAAAAGACCGTTCATATAACGCATGGTCTAGTGAAGGCAACCGGCGGTATTAAGATGAGCAGCCGTTTAGGCAATATTATCAGGGCAGAAGATGTGCTATCAGCGGCTGATAAAGCTAACACAAAAGCCAACAAGCAGCAAAATTCTGATGTAGCGTTGGGTGCAGTAAAATATGCCTTCTTAAAGCAGCGAATCGGTGCTGATATAATTTTTAATCCAGACGAGTCTGTAAGCCTACAAGGAAACAGCGGGCCTTATCTACAGTATGCGTATGTGCGAGCGCACAGTATTTTAAAGAAATCAAACAATACTACCAAACCACACCCACTAGCCGCTAGCCTTGAGAATGAGGAGCGCAGCCTGGCCCGTAAAATTAGCGAATATCAGGAGGTTGTGACCAAAGCCACCGATGAGTTAATGCCGCACCACATTTGCACCTATCTTTATGAGCTGGCCCAGACGTTTAACCGCTTTTACGAGACTAATCGGATTATTGATGATCCCCGCCAGCCCATCCGTTTAAAGCTGGTAGGAGCCTACAGTAAAGTTCTAAAAAACGGCTTGGAGCTATTAAATATTCCGGTGCTAGAAAGGATGTAACATGGCTAAAGTTCAGCTGTCTGACGAGGAACTGAAAAAGAAACTTACGCCTGAACAATACCGCATTCTTCGGCAAAAAGGCACGGAAGCGCCTTTCTCCGGTAAGTACCTAGACCACAAAGAAAAGGGCATGTATACCTGCGCAGCCTGTGGCGTCCGACTTTTTAGCAGTGACACCAAATTTGACTCCGGTACCGGCTGGCCAAGCTTTTATGACGTTACGTCAAGTGACGCCGTTAAATTAGCAGAAGATAGCAGCCATGGTATGAACCGCGTAGAAGTTACCTGCGCCAACTGCGGCAGTCACTTAGGGCATGTTTTTAACGATGGACTTACGACCCTGCCTGCCGGCAGGCAGGCTACCGGCCAGAGATTTTGCATTAACTCGGCTTGCCTCGGTTTTATGCCAGAAGGCAGCTCTAAGGCCAAAGGCTAGCCTTACCTAACGCGCTCAGATAGGCTGCGACCTAAGTCGGCGACATTACTGCTGCCAACACTGCGGGTCAAGACGCTAACAGCGTAGCTTCGACCATTTGAGTAACTAATAATTGCTACGTCGTGCCATTCTAAAAGTTCGTTCCAGCCAACCTTGTTATGAACGATAGCTTGGCTTATGCCGCTAGGCAGGCCGCGTCTATAAATGGCCGGCTGGTCTTTGAGCGAATCTAAAAATGCTTCGGTGTGAGCTTTGGTTAAATCACGCCGCTCAAACAATCTTTGTAAAATTTTGGAGCTGTCGGCTGCCGAAGTTTCCAGGCCGGTCATTGAGGTGTTTGTTAAGCCGTAAGTCTTTAACTTGGCCGTTGAGGCTTCTTTGCCTAGCTCTGCCCACATTTTCTCGCCGCAGGGGCTATAGGAGTTTCTGATCATTTCATCTAGGCATTTGCCGCGGCTATAGCCAGTCAGATAGGCATCGTCCATTTGATAAGTGCCGTCGGCAGCAACCTTCTGGTAGCCTAAATAGGCCACATAGAGCTTATATAAGCTGGCGGCAAAATAAGGTTTATCGGCGTTTAAGCTAGCCACAGTTTTTTTGTTGTTAAGGTCAATAATCGCGACACTTGCTGTACCATTTTGTTTGGCCGCCCAAGCGTCAACTTCCGGCTGAAGGTCGATTACTGGATATTTGCTGTTGGGCTCGGCAGAGGACTGGTCAGCAGACTCGGTGCTATTTTTTGAGCCCTGATCAGGCCAAAAAATAAAAGCCACAATGACAGCTAATGCTATAAGGATTAGATACTTTTTTAGCTTTCTTTGGCGACGTGCCATAAAGACCAGTATAATCTTAAATTAGCTTTAAAGAGAGGAAACTTCACTTGCAATATAGGCCCTATAATTACCGGCCGCAAGCTCTGCGGCCACCGCCTAAAAAACGCCGGCGAACACGCAAATGGCTTTTGGTTTTACTTTTAGCCGCAAGCGTATTTGGATTATATAAGCTCGTTAGCGGTAGTGCCCTATTGCCCTCGAGCCTAGTAAATATAGCCGACAGCTCTCCCAAGCCGACATCTATAGAAGGCCGCTATTTGTTTAGCGGTACTATAGTGCTCGATAGGGTAGTGGCTTCTGAAGCTGGCAGTGATTACAGCCAACCTTTTAGCGGTATGGCCAGTTTTGGTGACTTTGATACTGGCATAGCCGATTTAGAGTGTCCAGTGACAGACAGTAGCTATCGTTCCGTAAAAGGCCAAGAGCAGCCGCGTTTTAATTGCCAGCCAGACTGGCTGGCAGAACTTAAAAAGTATATTGGGGTTATTAAGCTAGCCGGCAACCATACTTACGACATGGGAGCCGATGGCTTTACCGAAACAGTGGAGAGGCTGCAAGCAGCCGGCATCCAAACCGTTGGGCATCATAACCCCCATATAGAAAAAGATAATTGCAGGGTCGTGGCCATGCCGGTTAGGGTCCAAAAATCGGATAACCAGCAAGAAAAAGGCACACTGCCTATCGCAATTTGCGCCTTTAACTACAAGATTATCTTTTCACCAGAGCCAGGCGAGGTAGAAGTTATAAAAAGATATGCCAAAATTATGCCCGTGATTGGCATGCTGCAGGCAGGCGCCGAATACATAACCACTGCCGGTGCCCAACAGCAAGCCTACGCACGCAAAATTATCGATAACGGCGCGGACTTAGTAGTTGCTAATGGTACGCACTATGTCCAAAATAGCGAAGTTTATAAAAATAAATTAATTGTTTACTCTCTAGGTAACTTTATTTTTGACCAAACCGATTATGAGACTATGCGGTCTGTTGCCATCTCAGTTGATATGGCGGCTAGCTATAACGAAAATGTTAGCAAATGGCTGGCATTAAGTGCCAAATGTAACGCGCCGGCGAGAGAAGATAATTGCCTAGCAGAGGCCGAAAAACAAGGGCTGACTAAGATTAATTCAAAATTTAAATTTGAGCCAATTGGCAGTAGCGGCGGTGTGCGCAAAATTACCAAAAAAGCCGATGCTACTTTGCAAAAAGCTATTGAAGAGCGTCTCAACTGGGCGCAAGTAGCCAAGGAACTTGGCCAATAACACCGTGATGGACCATAAAACCGTTGAGGAACATATCTTAAGCATGCCAAATGCGCGGCTAGACTATCCTTTTGGACCCAATACGGCAGTTTATAAAGTCGGGCCGCTGGCCGCTGGGAAAATGTTCGCTATTATCCAAGAAAAAAGTGATCCGGTAAGGCTTAGCTTAAAGTGTGACCCTATGTTGGCCGAAACTTTGCGGGTCAAGTATGAAACAGTGGTGCCTGGCTACCATCTTAATAAAAAACACTGGAACACCGTTTTATTAACCGGCCAGCTATCTTTCGAAGAGGTTAAAGATTTGATTCGCCATAGTTACGAACTCGTTACAGCTAGAACTGAGGAGCCGAAAGTATAGTTTGTATACTACGGCGGGCTTCATCCAGTAGCGGCCGAACATCTTCTGAGGCATTTTGGCTGGCTGCCGCTAGGGCGGAGTCATAGGCCGTTAGATTTTCGACTAAGTAGGCAATATAGGTGCTATCTAACTGGTTGTTGCTAGCAGCGCTAGCTAGTTGAGCGTCAATGCTGTTATCTAGGTAACTAGTGGCCTCACCGCTCGCGTATTTGGTTAGCTGGGAGTTATTTGAGGATAAAACACTTTGAGTAGTTGCGGCTAGGGCTAGGTTAGTGTCACTAAGATCGGCTTTGGCAATTTCGGTCACCCTAACTATTTCGGTAGAGCGTCCTATAGCATCAGCCAGCGGCTGGCGATTGCCGCCGCTGCCGAAGAAAATTGAATAAATAATGATGAAAGCAAATAAGCCTAAAACTGCACCTAGAATTATTTTGGCGGGCTTTGGCAGGTTAGGCACTGGCAGTCTAAAACGACCAGGTGGTTTCGATTGGTTATTTAAAATAAAGTTGTATTGGTCGGACGGCAACGGGCCGGGCGATTGGGGATTTGTGGTTTGCTGAGGAGGCATAAAAACTATTATAGCGCTTAGCGCTAATGCTGTAACCGGTTACCCCTAACCTATATACTTACGTTATGGATGCGGTTAGTGAGGTAAAAAGCCGGCTTAATATTGAGGATGTTGTTGGCCAATATGTCCAACTAAAAAGATCCGGCCGTAACTTTAAGGGCTTAAGCCCCTGGACTAACGAAAAAACGCCCAGCTTCATGGTTAGTCCCGAAAAACAAATATGGCACGACTTTAGCAGTGGCAAGGGCGGCGATATGTTTAGCTTTGTGATGGAAGTGGAAGGCCTGGATTTCAAGGCCGCCTTAGAAATGTTGGCCCGACAAGCCGGCGTAGACATGGACCAATATAAAAGCGCGTCGGCTAAAGTTAGCGGCCAGTTTAAAGCTAGGGCACAAAGCGCTCTGGAATTGGCCGCCAAGTTTTATCAAAAACAACTAACTGCCAACCAAACAGCCCTAAAGTATCTATTAAAAGACCGGGGCTTCAGCAAACAAACTTTAATTACTTGGCAGCTAGGCTATTCGCCAAATACGGGGCATGCCGTAAGCGATTTTTTAACCAAAAAAGGCTTTAGTGCAGATGAAATTAAACGAGCCGGCTTAAGTTTTATGCGCAGCGCCCAGCCCGCCGACATGTTCCGGGGCCGTATTATGATCCCGCTTTGTGACGAGAATTCCCAAGTTGTGGGCTTTACGGCTAGATTATTAGCCGACGAGCCGGACGCGCCCAAGTACATAAATACCCCTCAAACTGTTACCTACGACAAAGGTCGCCAGGTTTTTGGCCTGCATTTGGCAAAAGAGGCAATACGAAAAGAAGGCTGCGTGGTGGTGGCTGAAGGTAATTTAGATGTTATTGCCTCTCACCAGGCTGGTGTAGCTAATGTAGTAGCCAGTGCTGGTACGGCCATGACCGAAATGCACCTAAAGCAGCTTAAACGCTTTACTTCCGACATTCGCCTAAGCTTTGACGCCGATAGTGCCGGTATAGCAGCTACCGAGAGGGTTATCCCCCTGGCCCAAAAAGCCGAAGTTAACTTGCGGATAATTGCTATCAAGGGCGCCAAGGACCCCGACGAGTTAATTAAAAAAGACGTAAAGCTTTGGAAGTCAGCTATTGATAGCGCGGTTTATGCCCCCGACTGGTTAATCGACCGCTATAAATCGGAGTTCGATTTAAAATCTGCCATGGGTAAGCGAGGCTTTACCGACGCTTTGCTTAACATTATTCGCCGGTTGCGCGACCCGGTAGAGCAAGAGCACTACTTGAAAATTATTGCCAAACTTACCGACACTACTTTGACGTCAGTCCAGGCTAAATTTGCGCCAACCGAAGCGAGCGAGGCCACTAGGCTTCGAAAAATTAAAATTGATCCAGCTCTGCCGGATCGGGCAGCTTTGGAATACCAAAGGCTTCAAGATCATTTTTTAGCCATGATGTTGTCTCAGCCAAAATTACGACCTTTACTTGCCGGCCTTCGAAAAGACTTTTTTAACGAGGGGCCACCTCGCCAATTATTCGAATTAATCAAAAAAGCCCCGCCCCAGCCTGAAAGTCCAAGCAAAGCAGCCGCCAAATTAGACAACCTCGGTGATTATGTTAAAATTATCAAGTTACAGTTTGAGGAACTATACCAGGACTTGCCTTTCGGAGATTTAAAGGACCAAGCCACTCGCCTCAAAACACGTCTATTAGACGCTTACGTTAAAATTCAAAAACGCTCATTGGCCCAAACTATGAAGGTGGCCAAAAATGAAACCCACTTAAAAGAACTAATCCATAAAGTTAATAAGTTAAACGAGTTGATATCTAAGCAGTAGGAAGGTTAAATGGCCAAAAAAGCGACTACAACCAAATCCCCCAGAAGAACTACTCGGTCGTTTGAAAAAGAAATTGCCTCCCTCGTTGAGCAGGGTAAAAAAGATGGCAAAATCGACCAAAAAGACATCTTTGCTGCTATCCCAGATACTCCGGCCAACATCGATGTACTAGACCAGCTTTATGCCGAACTGGCCGAAGGCGAAGTCGAGATAATTGCAGCGGCGGAGCCGCCACCGGAGGGCCTAAGCGATGAGTGGGCTGTCGATGGCGAAGAGCTAATCACCGACGACAACGCCTATATGGACGATATTGCCGATGATTCGGTGCGACTTTACTTGCGCGAAATAGGTAAGATTCCACTTTTAACTGCCGAGGAAGAACTAGCCCTAGCCCGGAAAGTAAAATCCGGCGACAAACGCGCCAAAGATGCTATGGCCGAGGCCAATATGCGCCTAGTTGTTTCAATTGCCAAACGCTACGTGGGCCGCGGGCTAGATTTGCTGGACCTTATCCAAGAAGGTAACACCGGCCTGCTTCGTGCGGTCGAGAAATTTGACCCGGACCGAGGTTTTAAATTTAGTACCTACGCCACTTGGTGGATTAGGCAGGCTATAACTCGGGCAATTGCCGACCAAGCCCGGACAATTCGTATTCCGGTTCACATGGTGGAAACAATCAATAAGCTGCTTAGGACCCAGCGGCGCCTAACTCAAGAACTCAACCGTGAGCCAACTAACGACGAAATTGCTGTAGCCATGGAAATGGACGTTGATAAAGTAGAGCACATCATGAAAATTAAGCAGGACATTAGCTCACTTGATGCTAGCGTTCGCGACGACGAAGAAGATTCAGTCTTGGGTGATTTTATTGAGGATGAAGACGCTAAAACACCAACCGAATCGGCCTCCGAGCAGCTTCTTAAAGAACAAGTTAAACAAATTCTAGGTACTTTAACCGAGCGGGAACAAAAAATCTTAAAACTGCGCTTTGGCCTAGAAGACGGCAAAAGTCACACCCTAGAAGAAGTTGGTCAGGAATTTAGTGTTACCCGCGAACGGATTCGCCAAATTGAAGCCAAAGCTTTAGCTAAATTACGTAAGCACAAAGAAACCCGCCGTCTGCACGAGTACCTGCAGTAAAAACTACCATAGCCACCTTGCTGCCTGGCTTCTATACTCCATAAGTAATGACAGAGTTGATTCTGCCAGGAAAACTAGACTCAGAATATGAGGGGGCCGAAAGGCCCTTTTTAGATTCAGAAGAGCTAGCATCCAATGAAGAACTAAGGCAGCTACTTGAAGCCGGCAAAAGCCCGGAGACTGTAGCAGTAGTCCTCAAAGAGCTAGGGATTGATGATGACAAAATTGCCGAGGTTTATAGCTATCTGGAAGAGGAACAGCAGCCCACTGAAGTTAGAGCTGAAACCGAAGTAAAATATGACCCTCAAACTACAGACTCGCTGAAAATTTATTTAAATGAAATAAAAAAACATCCTCTTCTGACCGCGTCCCAAGAAGTTGAGCTCGCCAAACGCATCGAGCGGGGCGACCCCGAAGCAAAACAAAAGATGATTGAATCTAACCTGCGATTGGTAGTTTCAATTGCTAATAAATACCCAGGGCATATGTCTTTACTTGATCGCATACAAGAGGGCAACAAAGGGCTTATACGGGCAGTCGAGAAGTTTGATCACCGTAGAGGCTTTAAATTTAGTACTTATGCGACCTGGTGGATCCGTCAGGCTGTACAAAGAGGAATAGCCGATAAAGCAAGGACTATTCGGTTCCCAGTACACATAACAGAACGCCAACAAAAGATAATTAATTCAAGGAGGCGTTTAACCGGGGAGCTTGGCCGAGAGCCTTCGGTTGAAGAAATAGCCGAAGATATAGGTATGTCGCTAAGAATGGTGACGGCAGTCCTAGAGGCGCCTGAGGCGTCGGTTTCACTGCAAAAGCCTGTGGGCGAAGAAGGTGAGGCCCAATTTGGTGATTTATTACCCGGGGACGGAGAGGAAGAAATCTTGGAGGCCGTGGAGCAGAAATTACTAGAGCAAATAATCGCAGATCACCTAGGTAGTCTGCCGGAAAAATGGCGTGAAGTGATAGAACTCAGGTATGGTCTAAAGGATGGGGAAGAAAGAACTTTAGAAGATATCGGGCGGGGGATGGGTTTAACAAAGGAACGAGTCCGGCAAATCGAAACTGAAGCGTTAAAACACTTGGCTAGCTCTGAGCTTAGGGAAAAGATCGAGCCAAAGGAGGCGGTAGAATTGAAAAAAAGGTTGACTAGTAAAAAAACTGCTATTTTATATCTTAGAGACGGAACAACAATCCAAATGCCCGAACTCTATTACGAAATTCTAAGGCGATTATCTACAGGGATGTCTCACTTAAAGGCTGCGCAGGATCTTGGTATGCCACATAGTACTGTTAAAGCACTTGGCCCTAATGGCGGCAAGGGGTACTACGCTAAGCTTGGTGTTCAGAACGTGGCTGAAGCTAGACAAAAATTTCAACAAGAATTTGTACGGGTCGAATTTAAAGAGGTGGAAGAAACCGACCAAAAAGAAGCATGAGGCTTATAGGAATAGCGGGGACCGACGGGTCTGGCAAGGATAGCCTTGGCGACATGCTGGTAAAAGGTCACGGCTGGTTGTTTGTTTCAGTAACCGATATCTTGCGCAGTGAACTTCAAAAGCAAAATATACCGCTCAAACGAGAAAATCTTAGAGCATTAAGTATGCAATTGCGGCGCGAGCAGGGCCTCGGCGTCTTAATTAATAAAGCCGTTAAAAAATTTGAAAAGCTGAACCAAAGGGAGCAATTTAAGGGTTTAGCTATCGCTAGTCTTCGTAATCCTGGCGAGGCCGATATGGTGCATGAACTGGGAGGCCAAGTGGTTTGGTTAGATGCTGATCCAAAAGTTAGGTACTTACGTATTGCCCAGCGCCAGCGGGGCACCGAGGACCAAGTATCTTTCAAAGAATTTCTTGCCGAAGAAAAAATTCAAATGCAAGCCAGTGACGACGAGACGGCCTTAGATTTAGCGGCTGTAAAAGCTAAAGCAGACATTTTTATAGAAAATAGCGGCGACAATCTGGAGGCATTTATAAAAAAAGCCGAAAAAGCCCTTCAGCCTTACCTCTAATAGAAAAACGGGTCTGCAGGTATACTTAAAGTCAAATGGCGGAGCGAAAAAAGCTAGCAATTATTGACCCCAGCACCACAAACTTGAAGCTACATAATCTGATTGCAGACTACTCCGCTCAGGTTTTGGTGCGGGGCAAGTGGTAAATCGATATGGCAGAACGTAAGAAATTAGCGATAATAGACGGAAAGTCTGTATTCTACAGGGGATATTATGCTTTGCCCAATCTTTCCACTAAAGAGGGAATACCCACTGGCGGGGTTTATGGTTTTGCCACCATGGCGCTGGAACTTCTTAAAAAACTCAAACCAGATTATGTTTGTGTAGCTTGGGATAAGCCCAAAACCAACATTCGCGCGCGCTTAAAAATGTACCCGGACTACAAAGCCGGCCGTAAACCAGCACCACCAGATTTTTACACACAGATACCTATCCTTCACGACTTATTGGCAGCTTTTAACTGGCCGCTTTATGAACTCGACGATTACGAGGCCGATGACATTATGGGCACGCTAGCCGTCCAGGCTAGAGCTAAAAACATCGAAACCATGCTAATCACCTCGGATTTAGATGCCCTACAGCTTATTAACGGCCACGTTAAGGTTTATGCCCTAAAACGGGGCTTTTCGAACATTGAAGAGTTTCATACCAAAAGTTTTGAGGCCAAGTACGGCCTTAAGGCCAGCCAGTTTTTAGACCTTAAAGCCTTAAAGGGCGACAGCTCCGACAACATCCCCGGTGTACCAGGCATTGGAGAGAAAACGGCTACCGAACTGCTAAAAACCTACGGCAGCTTGGACGAAATTTATAAACATTTATCAGAAATTAAACCCACACTTGCTGCCAAGTTAACGGCTGGCAAGGACATGGCCTATTTAAGCAAAGAACTGGGCCGGCTTTGGACAAATGCCCCAGTCAAACTAGATTTTGCGGCGATGGATGGCAGCAAAATAGATGTTAAGCATTTGCGGACTTTGTTAGAAGAACTAGAGTTTAGAAGTTTGCTAAGGGCATTGCCCGAAGGCATGCGTCAAACTGAGCCAGAAGTTAGCCAACTTGGAGGTACAAAATTAAATATTCCCAAAAATACGCTGATTGATTCCGACCAAAAATTATCGCAAATAAAATTAAGCAAAGCTGAGATTTTTATTCATTCCCGGGCGGCTGGGCGACACGGCGCTGAGCCCGAGGTTTTACTTTTAGGTTCAGATGACCGTTGCTATACCCTCGATTTGACTAAGCTCGACCGTTCAAAAGCCGCCGCCATCCTGAGCTCGCCGCTTTCTGCTGCTAGCCTAATCGGCTACGATGTTAAATCGGACATTAAAGTTTTAAAGATTCTGGGCATAGAACCAGTAAAAGTTGGCCACGACGTTTTAGTTGGTGCTTTTTTAATAAATCCACTTTTACGCGCCCAGACTTTAACCGAAATGGCTTCGTCCGCTATAGCCTACGACGGTTTATCGCTGGAAGACTTACCTACAGAAGATTTATTAACTCGCGGAGCCGAAATTATTGCGGTTATCCGGGAGCTTTACAAAGGCCAGTACTACGCCCTGGGCGAAGCGCCGAAAATTGCCGATTTAGCTAAAAATGTTGAATGGCCGCTAACCCCGGTACTAGCAGATATGGAGCTAGCTGGTATTAAGTTAGACACCAAATACCTAAAGAAGATTGCGGCTCAGTTAAACGATTCTATATCTGATCTTGAGCAAAAGATTTACGGCCACGCCGGTAGTGAGTTTAATATCAGTTCGCCAGTGCAACTGGCCGAAGTACTCTACGTTAAGCTTAATTTGCCTAAAGCCGGTATTAAAAAAGGCAAAACCGGTTTTTCGACAGCAGCCAGCGAACTAGAAAAATTACGCAATTCCCATCCCATTATCGATTTAATTAGCCAATATCGCGAGGCTATGAAATTAAAAACCACTTATGTGGATACACTACCGAAGCTAGTTGATGAAAAGTCTAGAGTGCACACTACCTTCAATTTAACGGTCGCTCAAACCGGCCGTTTGTCTAGCACTGATCCAAACTTGCAAAATATCCCAGTTCGCACAGAACTTGGCAAAAAAATACGCACTGCCTTTGTAGCAGAGCCGGGCAATGTGTTAATCAGTGCCGATTATAGTCAGTTTGAACTTAGGCTAGCTGCAGCTTTATCTGGTGATGAAGATATGACGGCTGCTTTTAACCGCGACGCCGATATTCATACTGAAACAGCAGCATTGGTATATGGCATTCCAGCCGCCAAAGTAACTACCGAGCAGCGCTATGCTGCTAAAGCCGTTAACTTTGGCATTATGTATGGCCAAGGACCGCACGGGCTTTCGGCCGGCACAGGTATGGCCTACGGCGAAGCTCGAGAGTTCATCCGCCGCTATTTTGAAGTTAGACCAAAGCTAAAACAGTATATAGAAACCCTTCGACAGCAAGCCGAAGAACAGGGTTATGTGGAGAATTTGCTGGGTCGACGCCGGCCGACACCAGATGTGCAGTCATCGAACTTTGTGGTTCGTGAAGCAGCTTATCGAGCGGCCATCAATATGCCTTTGCAGGGCAGTGCGGCCGACTTGATGAAAATGGCTATGATCAAAGTTGCCAAGCAGCTGCCAAAGGGAGCTCAAATGCTGTTGCAAATCCACGACTCGCTAATTGTAGAATGCAAGAAATCCGAGGCTAAAAAAGTAAGCCAGATACTCAAAGAAACTATGGAAAACGTCTATAAATTGCCGGTTAAACTCACGGCCGATATTCATGTGGGTCAAAATTGGGGCGAACTATGAGCGAGTTCATAGACGTATTAGACGAGCGAGGACTCAAAACCGGCGAGGTTTTACCTATAGATGAGGTTCATAGGAAAGGACTTTGGCACGGTGTAGCCCATTTATGTGTTTACAACACAGATGGTCAAGTACTCCTGCAACTTAGGCACCAGAGCAGATCTTGGGGCGCAAACCAATGGGACTTGGCAGGAGCAGGTCATATTTCTGCAATGGAGACTCCCGTGGATGGAGCTATCAGAGAAACGCAAGAAGAAATTGGTTTGAGTATCAGAGCGGACAATTTAACTTTGATTGGCGTGACCAAGGCTGTAGATACCATACCTGCGAACGGTTTAACGCATAAGGTCCATGAATGGAACTACATTACTGAAAAGGACGTGGAGCCATCTAAATTGGAATTGCAAGACGGGGAAACAATGGAAGTTAAATGGTTCTCGATTGATAAAGTTCGACAAGACTTAAATGATCCAGAAGCGCTCAAAAAGTATGCTCCTAGGAGTAAGTACTTATATATGCTTTTTATTGATGCCCTCCATGAAAGACTAAAGCATGGCTAAAATCTATATTGCAGCTCGAGCCAAATATAGGGCCAATGAAATAGCCAAAATCCAAAAACAACTCCAGAACATGGACCACGAAATTACCTATGATTGGCCTGCCGGCAATATTGAAGTTAAAAAACCTTATAGGGATTCCGAAAGCAGGAAACATAATCTCTCACACATGCAAGAGTGTTTAGAGGCGGCCAAAAGAGCAGACATCTTTATTTTAATAGATGATGAAGGGTTGCGCGGAGCCTATGTCGAATACGGTGCTTTCTTGGCAGATTGTCTGAAGCGGCCCAATGGCCGACGAGCGTATATTGTAGGCAAAGATTCGCACCAAAGGGAATCGATATTCGAAAGCCCCCAGTTTGTAAAGTTTGTAGATACAATAGAAGAGGTCTACGAAGACTTAAGGATCACAAATGCGTGAGATACTTCTTCCTCCTGAAGATATTAATGCTGATGTTAGTGACTATGGTCAAAACCTAAGGTCCTTTGCAGAAACTTATGATATTCCCAGAGGCCTTTTGGCTGAACCCGATCATATGGTTATAAAGTCTGCGGATCCAGTAGATTTCGCCGATAAAGCCCGGGCTATCCGACCATGGACTGAAGAAGAGAGGATAGTGTTTATGGAAGTTAACTCTCGTTTCTTGGTAGCCGCGGAGGTTATAACGCCATGGGCGGTAGGTCACAATTGGGTTAATTGGCTGGAAATTATGGAGCCCCGGCAGGAGGTTGGTCGTGACTTTATAGGTTTAGAGTATGCCCAATTTTATTATTCGGATATAGATTACGCTGGGATACTACTTAACTCTAGAAATTTAGAGGTCGAATTCTATACTGACGAAGGCCGCAATTGGCGGTGGCTCAATGTCAAAATTAACCAAGTGGGTCAGGAATTTAGACTGTCCGATACAAAATTGGTCGAAATAATTGGAGTAGAGCTAGAAGACGGCACAGCAAGACTTATATAGATGATAAAGGCTATAATCTTTGATTTTTACGGTGTTTTGAATGAAGAAATGAATCCGAACCAGCGGCTGCTAGCCTATATCAAGACCGCACTAAAGCCGAAATACAAATTAGGAATCATCTCGAACGCAGTTGATGATTTTATGTACCAAATAGTTGAGGAGGCGATGCTTAGGGAGATCTTTGACGGTATTGTTGTATCCCATCAGGTGGGTGTAGCTAAACCAGAAGCTGCAGTTTACCAAAAATCACTGCAAAATTTGGGAGTTAGAGCCGAAGAGGCGGTATTTATTGATGATACTGAAGTTTTCTGCCAGGCTGCTCGCGCTGTGGGTATGAAGGCGATTTATTATCAAAATTTTGAGCAGATGAAAAAAGAACTCGAGAACCTACTAAATGGTGCCGGTTCTAATAATTAGGCGCTTTTTAATGCCGCAAGTGGCAATTAATTGGCCCTGTTCCAAGTGTAGAGTGGCGGCTAAGGCTGAATTAGACACGGCGATAATTAGAACGTCACCCTGAATTTTGACATAGCAGTTGCTTTGGTAGCGCCGTTTGATATATTCCCGGACGGCTTTAAATTCATCTGGCGGTGTAAATTTTTTCTGGCCTAAAATTTCGCCCAAACTATCCATACGCCTAGTATACAACTTGCACTATAGGCAGAACTGTGCTATAATATACGTGTTATGGCAGAAAAAGCCTATTCGATCGAAAATCAAAAAAACCAAGAACAGCAAAAAGAAACGTCGTTCGACAGTGGCAGTGTTGAATACTCAGTGATTACTTCGAGTGATTCGGGATTCAATCCTGTCTTAATTGTGCCGGGCTTTACTATTGGGCGTTCTGTCCAGCGAGATTTTGCCACCGAGCTTAGCAGAACCGGCCACCGTAAAGTAGTCTTTACTGAGCAGCCGTATTTGCGAAAGCTTCAAAGTAGAAAGCCTGTTATTGATAGGCATGCTGAAGCAATTTTAGCGATTATTGAGCAAGAAGGGTGGGCCGAGCGTCCGGTGGATTTCATAGCTCACTCTATGGGAGCAATTATTTTTACTCGAGCAGCTGAATTAGCACACGAGAGAGGCTATAATTCTTTTGACTCCGAACAAGGATCGAATGTAGTTTTCGTGTCGCCTGCTGGTAGTAACGAAAAAGAGAGCCTACTTTTTTTAACGCGCCGATTTGGAAGATTTACATTGGGGGAGCGATTGGTAGCGTCTGAACTAGACCCCACAGGGGAATGGATGAGGGCAGGCGCCAGAAATTTTATTAAAAAGCCAGGTAAGACCCTTAGGGAGATAAATACTTTAAGACACCCGGAAAGAATGTATAGGCGTCTGGGGGAATTAGGGATTCATCCATTAGCCCTAGGCTATAATAACGACTCTTTAATGCCATTTAGTGCGGCTGAAACTACTTTTATGAACGAAGAGCTTTCTCTCCGAGGGTATGCTGTGCCGGTGGACTCTTCGCCAGTTCCGAAAGGAGCAACTCGAGGCATAAGCTTCTCGAGCTTTCGCAAATTAACTGGCTTAAGTAAAAAAGCGGCCAAGAAGGCTTGGGCTCATAGCTTGTTAAATGCTGGCCACAACGACCTATTATTTCATCCAAAAAGAACGGCAAATGCAGCTTTGCAGATTCTAGATCGAAAAATTGTTGGACCAGACATTAATTTACCCCTGGGCAAGCGCGGTTAAAGCTACAATCGACAGGCTTTAGCCACTCTGCCATACTTTAGCCTATGCCGGAGTTACCAGAGGTAGAGACAATTCGAATTGGTCTGTCCAAACTTTTGCCCAGGAAAGTTATTGCCGACGTTTGGCACGATTGGCATAAATCTTTTCCCAATGCCCCCTCTGATGTAGCCCGTTTTATGATAAACGCCGAAGTTACCAGTGTTCGTAGACGTGCTAAGGTATTAATAATTGAATTTTCAAGCGATTATTCACTAGTAATTCACCTTAAAATGACCGGGCAAATGGTATTTGACGGCAAAAAACGCTTTGGAGCAGGCCATCCAACTAAAAGCTTACTGGCCAAATTGCCAGACAAAAGTACGCGGGTGATTATTGATTTTACAGATGGCTCTAAACTTTTTTTCAATGATCAGCGGAAGTTTGGTTGGATGCGCTTAATTCCGACCATCCAAGTTCCAGAAATTGATTTTTTTATGAAGGTAGGGCCAGAACCGCTAGATGATGATTTTACTATTGATAGGTTTATCGAACGTTTAATGACCCGCCCAAACAGTAATATTAAAGCGGTTTTACTTGATCAATCAGTGCTGGCGGGTGTTGGCAACATCTACGCTGACGAGGCCCTGCATGTCGCCAAAATACACCCGGCTACTTTGGTATCAGCTATCCCCAAAATGAAGCTGGTAACCCTATATAATGGCTTGCGCGATGTTTTGAATATGAGCATAAAACAAGGGGGTAGTACCGATAGGAATTTTGTTGATGTCAAAGGGCAAGCCGGCAGTTATTTAGCATTTGCGCAGGTATTTAGAAAGCAGGGGCAGCCGTGCCCCCGCTGTGGCAGTGATATAGTTAAAATTCGGGTGGCCGGTAGAGGGACGCATCTTTGTCCGAACTGCCAGAAGGCACCAAGGAAGTGATAATCAGTCTAAGCGGTACCAATTCGTTTGCTGTTAAGCATCGTTTGGACGAACTGACTTCTAAATTTAAGGCCTCACATGGTGACTTCGGCCTTGAGCGAATTGATGGGGAAGAAGTCGAACTACCAGCCGTTTTAGAAGCTGTTTCTAATCTACCGCTGCTATCTAAACGCAAGATGGTGGTACTTAGAAGCTTGGGTGCTAACAAAGCCGCTGCCGACCATATTGAACAAATAATTAGTTCAACCAGTGAAAGTTGTGACTTGATTTTTTATGAGCCGACGGTGGATAAGCGCACAACCTATTTTAAGGTGTTAAAAGACCGCACTCAACTAGAAGAACATAGCGAAATTACCGGAGCCGAATTAGCAAAATGGCTAGTGGATACAGCAAAAAATGCTGGTGCCGAGCTGTCTTTTGCAGACGCCAATTACCTAATTGAGCGGGTAGGACCAAACCAAGCATTACTCGCCAAAGAATTGGAAAAGCTACTTACTTACCAACTCAAAATCTCTAAGGATCAAATTGATCTGTTAACAAACCCAAACCCAGGATCCCGCATATTTGACTTACTTGATGCCGCTTTTAGTCGTCAAAAACAAAAAGCCCTAAAGCTATATGACGAACAACGGGCCCAAAAGGTAGAACCGCAGGCGATACTTGCTCTAATTGCTTGGCAGCTATCTCTGCTAGCTTACGTAAAGTATGGCGAGGGACGGACGGCTTCGGAAATTGCCCAAAACAGTGGCGGCAGCCCATACCCCATTACCAAGGCGCAAAGATTGGCCGCCAAAATAACTGTTCCCCAGCTAAAGAATATTGTGTCTGAAGCCCTAGAGATTGATAAACAAGCCAAAACCAGCCCAATTGACCTGGATGAAGCTCTAAAAAATTATATTACTGCGCTTTAGCAGGCTTTTTCTTAGTAGCAGTCCTAGGTGCCGATTTAGTAGCGGCAGCTTTTTTGGGAGCGGGCTTTTTGATAGCAGCTTTAGTCGGCTTAAAACCGGCAGATTTAGCCAAAGATGCGAGTTTGGCTTTTTGGCGAGCAGCTTTATTCTTGTGAATTATTGATTTTTTGACAGCCATATCTAAAGCACTTACGGCATTTGCTTGGGCTTTACCAATATCTGCCGATTTACCAGATGAAACAGCCTCGGAAAATGCTCTAACCGCCGAACGAAGGGTCCGCTTGGTTTTTAGGTTGCGGCTTCTGGCCTTAGCGGCAATTTTAACGCGCTTTTTGGCCGATTTTATAATTGGCATGGAGCTTCACTATATAGACGGTCAAACATTTTGTCAAAGGTGTAGAGGGGGCTTCTGTAAGGAGATAGCGCTATTGCTTAAGGTTTAAGCTTATGCTAATCTGACCCTAAGAGACGCCAAGTATCAAAATTAAAACTTTTTAAGCTTAAGCCAGTATGGAAAATCCCGCTAAACAACAGACAATTGATCGGGTAAAACAAGCCAATAATATTTTAGTGACGGTTAGCACAAACCCATCGGTAGACCAGCTGTCGGCTTGCATTGGCCTGACCTTGCTACTTAATCGATTAGGTAAACATGCTACGGCGGTCTTTTCTGGCAATGTACCCTCGACTTTGGAATTTTTACAACCGGAAAAAACTATAGAAACAACCACTGATAGTCTGCGTGATTTTATAATTTCACTAGATAAAGCCAAGGCCGATAAACTGCGCTACAAAGTCGAAGATCAGGTCGTTAAAATCTTTATTACTCCTTATAAAACCAGTTTAAGCGAAAAAGATTTAGTCTTTAGCCAGGGTGAATACAATGTCGAGGCCGTACTGGCGCTGGGAATTAAGAACCGCACCGAAATTGACGCTGCCATAACTGCCCACGGCCGTATACTGCACGACGCTACCGTAATTTCGCTTAACGCTGGTGCGGGCAAGGCTCCAGACTTGGGTCAAATAAACTGGCAAGACAGCGCCGCTAGCAGTTTATGCGAGATGATTGTCAGTTTAAGCGAAGCCTTTGGCTCTGGCTTAATTGATAATCAAATGGCTACGGCCTTTTTGACCGGCATTGTGGCCGAAACCAAGCGCTTTTCTAACAATAAGACTTCCTCAAAAGTTATGACAATTTCAGCCCAGTTAATGGCGGCTGGAGCCAATCAGCAATTGATAGTCTCTAAGCTGGAGCCGCCCGTACAAGTCTATGGGGGCTCGGCAAAAGCTGTGCCCAAACCCAGGCAACCGGCTGCTACTCCAGCCGGCACTTTGAGCATTTCGCATGACGAAAAAAAAGCGGACGAAGATCAAGAAGTTCAAATCGATTCGACCGAGATTCACATTGATGAACAGGGGAATCTAAAGACAGCTGGAGACTTAATGACTAAAGCGCCTGTCCCAAAGCCACCTTTGCCGCCGCCTCCACCGCCACCACCGCAGCCTACAAAACCACCCACCCCACCCTCCGATATGCCCGGCCAGCACACTTTGCTGGATCCCGAAAACCGCCCGCCAACCATGGGAACGCCATTTAGCGCTAACACTGAGCCAGCCTGGTATGACCCCTATGACACCGTCCCCAGCGACCCGTTGAGTGAGACAACGCGCCCCGGAGGGGGAATTGTTGGTCAAGATACCCCGCCTGCAGTTAGCGATGCACGCAGCGCCGTAGAAAATGCCATAGCTAAAGGCTCGTCGGCGCCGGTTTTTCCAGATTTGGCCGATACCCCGGCTATTGACGACGACCCGCCAACCCCGAAACCGGCCATTCCAAACGGTACGCCAAGCCTTAGCCTGCCCACCAATGGGCAACTACCTACCGAGCAAAAAGCCGATATAGCGCCGCCGGCTCCACCACCACTGCCTCCACCTTTGATGACGCAGCCCCCAGACCCAAAGTAGCTATACTTATCGCTAGTGGATGGCATTTTACTGCTTGATAAACCAGTCGGCTGGACTTCTCACGACGTAGTTGCCATGGTGCGCAAAACACTGCGCACAGCTCTTAGCGATAAGCAGTTAGCCGTTAGCCAAAAGCAAAGTGCCAACAGCCAGCAGCTAACAGCTCCTTCAGCTAAGCTGAAGGTAGGCCACACCGGTACGTTGGATCCGATGGCCAGCGGCTTATTGGTGTTAGTTTTAGGTAGTTATACTAAGCGTGCTAGTGAGTTTTCCAAATTAGATAAAACTTATGAGGCTGAGCTAACTTTGGGAGCGGTCAGTACCACTGGCGACTCTGAAGGGGAAATCCGCCCTAAGTCAGGCCGTGAGCCGACACTGGCAGACATCACGAGAGCCCTCTCTGAATTAACGGGGCAGATTCAACAAACGCCGCATATCTATAGCGCGGTTAAAGTTGGCGGGCAAAGGTCGTATAAACTGGCGCGACAAGGCAAAGCAGTAAAGCTGGAGCCGCGCAAGGTTAAAGTGCATAGCTTAGCCGTTACAGGCTATAGGTATCCAAAACTCCAGATTTTAACAGAGGTAAGCAGTGGCACTTACATTCGTTCCTTGGCCGAAGATATTGGGCAAAAAGTAGGCTCCGGTGCCTACTTAACAGCCCTCCGACGCACGAAAATCGGTAATTTTGACGTTAATGATAGCTTATTTACAGAGAAGATAAACCAGAAAGATATAGAAAAAGCTATTGCTTTAACTATAGTTTAGTGATATAATAGTGTTAATCTGTTGAGCTAAAGCTCCAGAGGTGGCTCTTTGACATGTGTTACAACAAAAGGAGAGAGATGACGAGAGTATTGCTCATCGTCTGCTTGCTCGGTGTGCTGGCTCTGCCGGCTACCGCATTGGCGGATGACGGCGAGATGCCGCCGCCGTGCGACAACACCATCCCCGGCAACGTTTGCCCGCAGGGGCCGCCGCCGGAGATCATCGTCAAGCTGTCTGGACGACTGCCTGTGGGCGGCTGGAAGATCCGGCAGACGCGGATCGACCCCCTCTACAGCCAGGTCGCCTCGACCATCTCCGGGGTGAGTAACGCTCAGGTGCGTTGCTGGAGCGAGGCCGACTGGGCCTTTCTGGGTCCGTACTTCGGCTCCCCCTACGCCTTCGTGCTAACCGTGGCAGTAAGCCAGTTCTGGAACGGGGACATCACGGGGATTCCGGACGACAAGGCACACTTCTCGCCCGAGATCTGTGCCCAGCTTGATCTGATGACCTACGGTCATAAGCGGCCGCGGGTCCTCAACACCAAGGTGCTAATGGCCAATGCGCTGAACGCTCTGGCGCACGAGCCGTGGCACATCGCGGGTGTGATGGACGAAATGGTGGCGCAGTGCTATGCGCTGCAGTCCATCGAGCAGGTCGGCATCATGATTGGTCTTCCACGCGTGTACGCGCACGAAATGGGACAAGTCGCGTGGAAGTACATCCAAACGACTGCTCCGCTCTTCTACCAGAACCCCCGTGCCTGCCGAGATGGTGGCCCTCTGGACCGCAACACCGGTCTAGGTTGGCCGTCGTAAACCCCCAACGTCAAAGAGCTCGGGGAGACCGCAAGTCTCCCCGCAGTTCCCAAGTCAATTAAATCTAGTTGATTTAGGAATTGAATCGATTGCCAAAACCCCTCTAATCTGTTAAGCTGTTAGCCAAGAATGGTAACAGGTGAGAAGAAGGCCAAGGTCGCCTTAGAGCTTGGCGCGCATAAGAAAGACAGCGGTTCTTCGGCTGTCCAGGTTGGCATTTTGACGGCCCGCATCGCCGAACTTACTGTTCACATGAAGACCCATAAGCATGACTTTGCGGCTCGCCGAAACTTACTGCAATTAGTTGGCAAGCGAAAGCGCCTATTAAAGTACATAGCCGAACATGACGGCGAAGCATACCTAACCCTTATTAAAAAGCTGGGCATCAGGCGTTAGAGTCTGGACCATGGACGCAAAGATTATTTGTGTCCAAGATCTAGAATCTAAATTCTAGGATTAATAAATAACGGATATTGTACGTGGCAGAGCACAGCTATCTCAAATTTTAGAAGAGATATCTGAACCCTGCGACGTATAAAAGTCGAGGAGACATTTTATGGGCGAAACTATAAACCCATTTGGTAAGAAAATCGTATCAGTTAGCGGTGATTTTTGTGGCCGTAAATTAACTTTGGAAACTGGTCGGCTGGCCTTCCAGGCTGGCGCTTCGGTAACCGCTAGCTACGGTGATACGCTTGTCCAGGCGGTGGTTAGTGCATCTGACAAGCCCGTAGAGGGCTTGGATTTTTTCCCGTTATCGGTAGATTATGAAGAACGTTTCTATGCGGCCGGTAAAATAAGCGGTAGTCGGTTTATTAAACGAGAGGGCCGCCCTAGCGAGGAAGCTATTTTAGCCGGTCGCTTAATTGACCGACCAATTAGACCTTTGTTCCCCAAGGGTTATCACAATGAAGTTCAAGCCGTGGCCTTAGTACTTAGTTTAGATCCGGAACTTAGGCCCGATATTGTGGCAATGATAGCCGTAAGCTGCGCCATGGTATTAACTGGCGTACCTTTCGAAGGCCCGGTGGCCGGTGCCCGAATAGGTTTAATCGACGGAAAGCTAAAAGCCTATCCGACCACCGGCGAGTTAAAAGAAGGCCAACTTGATTTAACGGTAGCCGGCACAAAATCGGCCGTTATGATGGTCGAGGCCGGATCTAGCGAAGTCAGCGAAGACGTAATGATATCGGCCATTGAACTAGCCCATAAGTCACTGCAGCCAGCCATTGATTTACAAAACGACCTAATTAAAAAAGTCGGAGTTACCAAGCAGGGATATGAGCTAGTATTGCCAGATGAGACGGTCCAAAAAGCCGTTGATGACTATTTAGGCAGTAAGTTAAGTGATACCCGCGGCAATGTAGCCCAGCGCCACCAAAAGCTTAAAGGCCTTAAAGACGAAATGGTCGAGCATTTTAGGAGTCAACTTGGCGAAGACGCAGACCTTAAGCCATATAAAGAAGCCTTTGAAACGGCGGTCAAGACCGAAGTTCGAAGGGCAATTTTAAAAGACGGCAAACGTCCGGACAACCGCAAACCAGATGAAATAAGAGCGCTATCAAGCGAAGTTGGCGTACTGCCCAGAGCCCACGGCAGCAGTATTTTTACTCGCGGATCCACCCAAGCCTTAAACGCCACTACATTGGCACCCTTAAGCTATGTTCAGCTAATTGACACTATGGAAGAAAGTGCCGAAAGACGTTTCTTCCACCATTACAATATGCCCGGCTACGCCAGCGGCGAGATTAAGCGCTTGGGCAGCCCAGGCCGCCGAGAAATTGGGCATTCGGCTTTAGCTCAACGGGCCTTAGAAGCGGTCTTACCAAATGAAAAGGACTTTCCTTATACCATTCGCAGCGTTACGGAAATTATGAGCAGCAACGGTAGCACTTCTATGGCAGCGGTATGCAGCGGTATTTTAAGCCTAATGGATGCCGGAGTGCCCATTAAATCGCCCGTAAGCGGTATTGCCATGGGGCTCGTTAGTGATTCTGACACCGGCAAATACGTAATTTTAAGTGATATTGCCGGGGCGGAAGATTTTGCCGGTGATATGGACTTTAAAGTGGCAGGTACTAAAGAGGGAATTACAGCTCTTCAAATGGACATTAAAGTTTCGGGCTTAACCACCGACACCTTGCGAGAAGCCCTAGCTAAGGCAAAGACCGGTCGGGCCGCAATCCTTTCGCATTTGCTGTCGGTTTTGCCGGCGCCCAGAGACTCACTTAGCCCGTATGCGCCTAGGGTCGAAGCCATTACCATCAACCCCGAAAAAATCCGCGAAGTTATCGGTAAAGGCGGCGAAACAATCAACAAAATTATTGCTGAAACAGGAGCCGAAATTGACGTTAAAGACGATGGTACCATTATGATTGCTAGCCCGGATAAAAAAAGCATCGATGCGGCGATTCAGTTTATTAGGACATTAACGGCCGAGCCCGAAGTCGGCAAAATATACGAGAACGTTCCGGTGGTCAGCGTCCTGGATTTTGGCGCTTTTGTGCAGGTTATGCCGGGCAAAGACGGCCTGGTGCACGTTTCCGAAATGTCCGAGGAGCGAGTGGATAAACCCAGCGACGTTGTCAAAGAAGGCGACAAAGTGACAGTTAAATTAGTGTCCATTGACGACCGCGGCCGTTTGCAGCTGAGCATGCGAGCAGCAGAACGAGAAGGGAAAAGAAAATAATGCGCTTACCACTCCAAAGGGAAAAGACAGCACCGGTTCGCTTTAGCGAATTTGGATTTACTCCAAAAGGTGCAATAGGAAAAACCGTAGGTTTGTCCTATAGGCCGGAGGCCCAATATGGCTAGGCGGATTTTAAGAAAGTCCCAAGAACAAAAACTAATGCACAGATGGTGGGTAGCTGGCTTGCTCGCCTTGGTTTTTTTAGCGGTAGCTTATGGTTTTATTAGCCTAGCGCTCGATTCTGGCAGTTGGCTAGAATACGCCACCGGCTTATTCTTTTTTGGCTGGGCCATTAATCGGGCAGTAAATTCATTTCGTTATGCTTTTGACAGGTAGTTAAGTGAAACAAGCTTTGACAAAACAAGCCAAGCTAGACCAAATTAGAGCCGACATTTTGGACCTAAATATCTGCGAAGGCTTAAGGCAAAACGCCACACAGCTAGTTTTTGGCGATGGCAGTGCTGATAGCGAGATTGTTTTTATTGGCGAGGCGCCTGGCAAAAGTGAAGATGAGCAAGGATTGCCTTTTGTGGGCGCGGCCGGCAAATTTTTAAACGAGATGCTGGCCAGTATTGGCCTTGAGCGCTCGGAGGTTTATATCACCAATATTGTTAAATACCGGCCGCCGGCTAACCGGGACCCACTACCAGAAGAAAAGGCAGCCTTTTTGCCATATCTTCGCCAACAGATAATGGTCATACAGCCCAAGCTAATTGTTACTTTAGGCAGACACAGCCTAGAAACACTAATTCCTGGACTGCGAATTAGCGAATGTCATGGCCGGCCAAAACGAGTGAAGATCCCAGTAGGTCGCCAAGGTGCGAGTACGATGCAAGGCGCAGGCGAGCAGAGGACTGAGCTGTACAAAAATGTTACTGCGAAGGAGCAGACGCAGCCTGCAACGCCGCAGCGTGCCGCGAATGATGGCGGAGTCGGCGGCTCTGCCGACGAGCAGGCCATCATGTCCTTGGTGATCCTACCGCTGTTTCATCCGGCGGCAGCCCTATACAACGGCTCCATGCGCCAAACCTTAATTAACGATTTTGCCAAAATCCCTAAAGTACTTGAGCAAATAAACAACCCAAAACCAGCTATATCTAAAAGCAAGGAGTCCAAATATGTCGCCAGCAACAGGTAAAAATAATCCCGGCAACCGGAAAATATCTCGTGGAGCGGCCATTAGGGCTCAAAAACGTTCGGTGGCCGATGCCAACCGCAAAGCCAGCCAATATCTAGACGCTTCGGCTAAAAAGCCCGCCGACCCAGGCAAGGCCCCGATCCGCAGAGTCAACCTAATTGACGATAGCCCTCGTCTGAAAATTATCGGCTTGGGGGGCATGGACGGTGGTGGCTCTAAAAACATATTGGTTATTGAGTATCAAAATGATGCCCTAGTCTTAGACTGCGGCAATGACTTGGGTGTTGATTTACCCGGCATTAACTATGGCATAGCCGACACCACATATCTTGATCAGATTAAGCCAAAGCTTAAAGGTTTTGTTATTACCCATGGTCACTTAGACCACATGGGGGCTTTGCCGCATATTTTGCCAAAATATAATGTGCCAGTTTATGGTAGTCGTTTTACCATTGGCCGGGTTGAAGAAATTTTTGAAAATTTTGGCCTGCCAATGCCAGCCGGCTTTGAGCTTAAGACTATCATTATGAACGAGGACAATCACGAACGACTCAAAGTCGGCTCCTTTTTTGTTGAGCTTATCCGGGTGACCCACTCCATACCCGGCAGTAATGCCATTGTGGTTGACACACCTGCAGGTCGCGTAATTAACACTGGTGATTTTAGGCTAGACCCTAACCCGCTAGACCACGAACGTACCGACATGGCCAGGTTTGAAGAGCTAGCTCGTCAAGGCGTATTGGTTTTGATGAGCGAATCTACTACAGCCGAGCGACCGGGCCGCACCCCCTCCGAGAGCACTATCGAGCAAAGCTTCGTAGACATTATGGAAAAAGCCCCAGGTAGGATTTTTATCGCTATTTTCTCGACTAACGTTAACCGTATTCAAATGATTGTGAATGCCGCTGTTAAGCATAATCGCAAAATTGCGCTAGACGGCCGCAGTATGGTTAGCACTTTGGAAATGGCTGTGCGTAACGGTTTTATGAAGATTCCCAAGGGCACTTTTGTGCCCATCGCTTCGGTTCCTAATCTTAAAGACGATCAAGTTGTAGTGGTTTGTACTGGTGGGCAAGGCGAACCTAATTCGGCGCTAGTTAGAATGAGCATGGGCGACCACGCTGTCATTAGCCTAAAAGAGCAAGATAGCGTGGTTTTATCTTCAACACCTATCCCAGAGACTGGCAACGATGCTCTTATTGGCGACATGGTTGATGATTTGATGCGGAAGGGCGTGCACGTTTACCGGCACGAAACCTATGAGCTAGACGGCTGTGGGCCACTGCATGTATCCGGTCACGCCTCCATCGAGGAATACCGCGACATGATTAACTTGATAAAACCCAAGTTCTTTATCCCGGTATATGGCAATTATCGATCTAAGAAACGCCACATAACCATTGCTGTTGAAGAAGGCATCCCCCGGGGCAACTGTGTTAACGCTGAAAACGGCGATATTATAGCCATTACTCCAAATAAAATCGAAGTTACTGGTCAGGTACCGCACGGCACTGTCTTAGTAGATCAAACCGGCGCAATTGTTAGCAGCGTGGTGGTTAAAGACAGAGTTTTGTTGGCCGAAGAGGGACTAGTAGCGGTTGTTTTAACAATCGATAAAAAAAGTGGCACTTTGCTTACCAGCCCCGATATTATCAGCCGCGGCTTTATCTACATGAAGGATAACGAGGAGTTGATGAATGCCTTCCGGGAAGAACTGCGCCGGGCAGTCACCCAGCGCTTTAAACGGGTTGATTTGGATCGATTTAAAGCCGAACTTAAAGATTATGTTACTCATTTTTTGTTCGAACAAACTCAGCGAAGCCCAATCGTTATCCCAGTAGTCAATGTTATTGGTGGGCGGTCGGAAAAACAGTCTAAACCACTGCAAAATGGACAAACCGAAGGTCAAAAAAGTCCCCAGGAGCTTGCCTTAGAACAACAAAGACGCTTTGCCCAAATGCGCCAGCAGCTACTTAACCAAGACGCCCGCACTGACTAAAACCCACCTCTATTTAATTTGACAAAAATAAACATAAGCGTATAACGGACTTTAGGGCTACGAAATAAAAATGGCTGCAATTGAACAAGCACGCAACCAAGACAGTGATTTAGATAACCCTTATATTGATGTCTTGCCTCCCAGAACATCTATCGACATAGGGCATTTTTTCGATATAGCTGAGAGTGAGGAGAAATTTCAAGGATATTATCTATGCGCAGAAGAGGTTCTCATACAGCTGGATGAAGTTACTCGTGAGAGTGATTACGACTGGCATGAGAGTCTCCGGTTGCCTCTGGGGCTTGAGAATGGTTACGCCTTCACAAAGTTAAGCGGTGAGATGCCCGATGGCACCAGAGCTCTAATTGAGCTAACCTATGCTCTGACTAAGTCGGAAATAGTAGGAGAGACTTCTAAAAAAGACCAGGACATTATTTATCTGCACGGTTTATATCGCGATAGGCCTATTGAATTTATAGAAACATACACCCGCCAGAGCGAAGATTTGATCATGGAGTGGTCGGTCAGACTCGATGAGCCGATAGCAGAATTAGAGGATCCTGCCTATGATAGGCGCCCGGCTACTGAAGGCGAAAAAAGAGAGCTAATCGATACGGCTATCGAATACTGGCTAGACCAGCCAGGGTATCTGCAAGCTGCATGACTTGACAGCATACCCATAACGATGTTGTAATTATAACGTTTAAGCTTAAGCGACAGGTTTTAAGCTTAAACAGGCTATAATTACTAGATATGGCTAAAAAAAGAAAAAGAGCTACTAAAACTACTGCTAAACCAATCCGCAAAGCGCGCCGCAACCGCCAGGTTTCGGCCAATTTTTGGCGGGGAGTTGGCGCGGTTATTTTAATTATTGCCGGCATCGTCTTACTTTTTGGCGCCTTTATCAACGCACCCATCCCTAGGGGTTTTTGGGATGGCACTTGGTGGGCTTTAGGGGCGGCAGCGCCAATAACTCCCTTAGCCTTGTTATATTTAGGCTCATTAAAATTTATTAGCGAAGATCACCTAATACCTTTGCCCAAAATGGTGGGGGTCTTGGGCCTTTTAACTTTTTTTGCCAGCTGGCTACATACCGCCTTTTTGCATGAAGAAAACGGCATTTTAGTAGGCGGTTATGGCGGGGAAGTTGGTGGTGCGATAGGTAATGTTTTGGTAACGGCGCTTGGCGAGTTTTTGGCATCGTTAGTCTTTTTTGTACTTACCTTATTTGCCGTCTTTTTTACTTTTGGCATTGAACCCAGGTCGCTTCTTAAGCTAGCCGAACTTTTTAAACGTGAACCATCCGAAGAAGACCCAGAAGATCTCGGTGCTCTTAAAAAGAAGATGGGTGCAGGTTTTCAATTACACGAAGGCGTGCCAGTAGAACACCATCCTAGCCAACCAGTTATGGGCTCGCTGCGCAACACAGCCCAAAGACTGGCACCCAGTGAAGATCACGCCGCCCTGACACTGGCCAGCGATCCAGACTGGCAATTCCCGTCGCTAGACTTGCTAGACGAAAAACAAGACAAAGCCGATGCTGGTGACGTTAAAGCCAACGCCGAAATTATTAAAGAAACTTTCACCAACTTTAATATTGATGTAGACGTAGAGGGCGCTAATGTTGGCCCCAGGGTCACTCAATTTACCCTAAAACCGCCTACAGGGGTTAAATTAGCGCGCTTAACAGCATTAGAAAATAACTTGGCGCTGGATTTAGCTGCTGAGAGCATCCGTATGGAAGCTCCCATCCCCGGAAAACGAGCTGTCGGTATAGAAGTGCCTAATGTTAAGGCCGCTACAGTGACCATCCATAGTCTCCTAACCAGCCCAGAATGGCGCGAGACTAAGAGCCAGCTAAGTTTTGTGATTGGAAAAGATATTGCCGGCTCACCAATAGTTGGCGACCTGGAAAAAATGCCACACATTCTAATCGCTGGCCAAACCGGCTCTGGTAAATCTGTAATGATTAATACGCTTTTAACCAGCTTGCTTTATCGCAACAGCCCATCGGACTTAAAGCTGATTTTGGTTGATCCAAAACAAGTCGAAATGGGTCTTTATCATGACATTCCCCATCTGCTTAGTCCGGTAATTCACGAGCCAGAAAAATGCATCAGCGCCTTAAAGTGGGCAGTGGCCGAAATGGAACGGCGCCTAAGGGCCTTTGCAGAAGTTGGCAAACGCAATATCAAAGAATATAACACCGTTAAAAAAGAAGAAGAGGGCATGCCTTACGTTGTTATTGTTATCGATGAGCTGGCCGACCTTATGATGATGGCTGCTCGTGATGTAGAAGCACTGGTAGTTAGGTTAGCCCAAAAAGCCCGAGCCGCGGGCATTCACTTAGTAATTGCCACCCAGAGACCGAGTGTAGATGTTATTACCGGCTTGATTAAAGCTAACGTGCCAGCGCGTATTGCCTTTACGGTAGTTAGCCAAGTAGACTCTCGTACAATTATTGACCAAATTGGTGCCGAGAAACTGCTAGGCCGCGGTGACTTACTATTTAGCATACCCGAATATTCCAAGCCAAAAAGGGTGCAAGGCTCGCTAATTACCGACGGCGAAACTTCTAAAGTTTGTGATTTCTTGCGGGCTCAGCGGCCGCCGCAATACGACGATGAAGTAGTTAGCCAACCAGTTCAGTTAACTGGTCGTGGCGGCATGGTTTCGCAAATTGGCGAAGAGGATGATCATGTGCTAAAAGACGCTGTCGGCGTAGTTGTGGCCAGCGGCAAAGCCAGTACCAGTCTTCTGCAACGAAAACTAAGGATTGGTTACGGACGAGCCTCACGCTTAATGGATATTATGGAAGAACGGGGCATCATCGCCAGGAGTGACGGTACCAATCGTCCTCGAGAAGTGTTAATCCGCGATGTTGATGAAATATTTGGTGCTCCCGCACCCGCTAGCGTTGAAAGTAGCGAAGGCGATGTTTACGACGATATGCCCGACGAACAATTTGAGAAACAATAGAATGTAGGCGGATCCCTCCCAATTTCTGTAGAAATTGGGAGGGATCACGCCATGACGGCCTTCGGCATCAGCGACCAGTTGTGGCAAAGAACGTAGTTGGCAGGTAGAGCGATGCCCAGCCCCCAGACTAGGGCAATGCCAACCTGGGCCTCCAGGTACGAGAACCCGAAGGCTCCAACCATCGCCAAGTAGGCCAGATGTGGTACTGAGGTCATCACTAGCCTCTGACATGACCACCTAGCAGCACTGTTGACGAGAGCGACTCGTCTGTCGCGCCAAACGAACAGCAGGGCGCAGAAGACAAAGGGGCCCATAGTCGCTGAGGTGGTTGCTTTGGCTAGTCGTTCGTCCAAACCGAGTTGTGATACATACAGATGAATCACCCCAAGGCCTGCTACGAACGAAAGGGCAGAGACGGCCAGATACTCGGTAATGCGACGTTTATGGCTACGGAGAAGGCTCCGCAGCTGCTCAACTTTGTGGCGCATGCGGGACTCCTCCTTCCTGATTCTCGAAGACCTACTCTCATGTTTTCCCGAGAGTCTAAGCTAACTATAGAACAAAGAATCAAACTTGCATATTAAGCACAAGCGTCTTAGTATAACGTTGTATAGGCAAACAAACATGAATAAAGAGAGCATATGCCTAACAGAGTAAGGATTACTCTAAGGTTTAATCGAGAGATAGCCGTAATGTCCGCGCTTAAAAGCGCGGATTTTTATTTTAGGAGCAAAAAGTGACTTCTGTCGAAGTAGGCAGAAACTCAGAGTCGATCTGGCCAGTACAAGGGGTGGATTTTTTTGAAGAACGTGGAGCTTTGTTAGTAAATGTTGGCGGACATGAGTTAATTGACAGCTTGATTGAAAAACCTGAGGTAGAAGAGCTTTTAGCCCATGGTTTTAACCGAAAAGAAGAGCTACACATAACAGTTCTGGGTTACGAGAACGGGAAACGCATAATCGATGCTACAAAGCATTATCCTGATAGCGAAAGGCAGGCACTGCTTTATCAGTTTGGCTCGATGGCAAACAGCTTAAGGTGGTCATGGCAGCCAACTGGTGAGATTCATGTCTTACATAGGCGCGAGCGGGGTGGGCTTAAGGTTTTCTCAATGGTGGAATGTTCTGATGCAGAATTCTTCTATCAGTACGTGGAAATAACTCTCCCAGGAACGTATCTCAGGCGCCAACCTTTACACGTCACATTGTTAAAAAAAGCCTTTGAAAAAAATAGAACTAATGCCAGGGTGGGGGGTTTAGCTATAGGCAGGCCGTTGATTTCTTTAAGTCATTTACTACATGCGCCGACAGAAGGGTAATAGTAAACAATTTAATTTATAAGAAACAAAAAGTAAAAACAAAAATGTCAGTCGAAGCATTAGCACCAATAAGAAATTCCCAACTGGAAGAGTACTTTAGATTTGATAACGAAAATGATGCCGCGTTAAGTGGCCTCAAATCATTCGTTAGGAGTATTAACAGACGGCCAAACTTAACTAACGAGTATTCTATTGCCTTACCCCCACCACCTACTGGGTGTATGGAGAGTTGTCCATTTAAAAAGGGTAAGCATCGGTGTGAACTTACTGAACATCACTTGCATAGCACAGTCCCCGATTACGAAGCTGCTGGCGACTTAGCCATTGATTTTAGAGAACTCTCAGTTTTAACTGTTTGGCTGCCAGAATGCGTACACCATCGACATCATATGACGTTCGATATACATGTACATATTCCAAGCGAAAAAGTTATGAAATGGTGTATACACGAACAGAAAATAATTCGAAATGTTGTTGACATCTCAAGGAGGCTTAGGAATACGGAGAAAGGCTTGGCGGAAGCTGCTGAAGCTGGGAAAGAGAGTTTTGGGCTTGATCAAGCTAAGGAAAGATTTATCGAAGAGCTAGACGACGCCCTTGTCGGAATTCAGAGCATTGAAGTCATACCCGAAGAGCTGGTAACAGGAGCATTGTTAGTTGCAGCCCCTGAACATGCCCAAGCTAGGATAGCCCGCGGGTCAGGGGTAGCCTTAACACGAACAATGACTATAAAAGAAGTGCCACTTGCCTTGTCGAATTTAGAAGCTGCAATGGCAGAAGCGGCCTAAATCTTGACTAACAGGGGTGGCTAAGCTACACTATAGCGGTTAATAGAACTTCGGCCTGAGGCACTTATTTAGGTACTTGGGCTTAACCCAGAGGAAGAGGATGTTTTGAACCAGTATGAAATTGCGGTGCTTTATCACCCAGATCTAGAAATTGATTTGGAAAAAGCCACCAGCAAAGTAGAGAAAATTATTGCTGGCAGTGACGGCAAAATCACCAAAACCGACAATTGGGGCAAGCGTAAATTGGCCTATCCTATTAACAAACAAGAGTTTGCTATTTACGTTTTTTATACGGTAGAGATGCCACCTCAAAACGTGGCAAATGTGGAACGAACCTTTAATATTACAGATGAGATTATCCGATTTTTAATAACCAAGCTAGATCTTAAAGCTATGGCCAAGGCCGAAGCTCTTAAGGCCGAAAAAACCAAAAGACAAGCCGAAAGAAGCAAGAGCTCAGAAGATGCCGAAGAAGAGGATGCCCCAAAAACTAAGCGCAGTAGTAAAATAGAGGAATAAGAGGATTTAGATATGGCTCGCAGTTTTAATCAAGTAGTTCTGATGGGCAATTTAACTAGGGATCCGGAACTTCGCACAACTCCCAATGGCCAAAGTGTATGTAGTTTTAGCTTGGCTCTAAACCGTAACTATAAAAATGCCGAAGGCGAATGGACCGAGGCCACTGATTTTGTCGATATTGTAGCCTGGGCTGGCTTAGGTGAGCGTGTGGCCCAGTATTTAACCAAAGGCCGGCCAGCTTTGGTTAGTGGACGCTTACAAAGCCGCAGCTGGGAGCAAGACGGGCAAAAACGCACCAAATTAGAAGTTATCGCCCAAGATGTTACTTTCTTAGGTTCTCCAGGCGGAGCTGCTGCCGGTCCTAGCGAGCCGGCAGTTGCCCAACCGGCAAGTGACGGCAAAAAACCGGCCAAAAAAGCTGATAGCAAGAAGCAAAAGGAAGAAGATGTGGTCATCGAGGACATTGGCGATGAGCCAATTAACTTAGATGACATCCCATTTTAAGGAGAATAGATGGCAAAAATATTCAAATACGGAAGCGACATAGCTTATTTTGACTATAAAGACTTTAAAACACTCCAGCGTTACATTAACCAGTACGGTCAGATTGAAACCCGCAAAAAAACGGGGTTAACCGAGTCTAAACAGCGCCAATTGGCACGGGCCATCAAACGCGCTCGGCATATTGCACTCCTACCATTTGTTTCTAACGGCTAAAACTGTATGGCTTTTGCGATAACCGACCTTAAAAAGGGTACGGTTTTTGCGCTAGATGGGGTGCCTTATAAAGTTATGGAGTACAGCCATAAGGTGATGGGGCGGGGCAGCTCGACGGTCGATGTAAAGATTCGTAGCCTTATAGACGGCAAAGTTTTGGATAAAACTTTTAGGGGTAATGAGCAAATAGAGGCTGCTAATCTTAGTAGTCGACCGTTGCAATATCTTTATCAGGATAACGAGCAGTTTCACTTTATGGACAGCCAAAATTATGAGCAATTTAACCTAGTAGCTGCCGACGTGGAAGGCAAAGGCGATTACTTAAAAGAGGGGGACGAAGTTCAAGCCCAGTTTTTTAACGGACGTATAATTAACATTGAGCTGCCCAAGAACCTGCCGCTTAAAGTCACCTACACCGAAGACGCGGTTCGCGGCGATACTTCTACGGCTGTCACTAAAAATGTCACCCTAGAAACCGGCCTGACTATTAAAGTCCCAGGCTTTATCAAGCAGGGCGATATGATATCTGTAGACACAACCACCGGAGCTTATCGCGAAAGGATTAAAAATTAACCCATCAGATAACGCGGGCAAGTTTCGGTACTGGCTGGCCTTTTTCTTGGCAGATTTAGCTGAAGGGGAGGTTTTTAAGACCGGGCTAGCTCATATAACTGTCATCCCCTGGTTTGTTGTAGAGGATGACCAACAATTAACTAAGGTTTTTCACCAACAGTTTGAACAGACAAAATCATTTAACGTTCATTTAGGCAGTAAGGTAATGTTTGGGCCTAAAAAAGACGTGCCGGCCATTTTAGTAACTGCCACACCGGAAATCTTGAGAATTCACCATCTAGCTCTTGATTTAATGGATAAAGTTGGCGCTCGCTGGGCGGTAAAACATCCGCATGCCAGCAAAGACTATGTTCCGCACATTAGGTTACGAGAAGGCTTTAAATTCAGGGAAGGGAAAGAGATTGAATTAACCTCGTTAATATTAGTTAGAGCGGCTCGTAAAGAAGATAATATTCGCCATGTTATGGCTGAGGTAGTCTTTAAGTGAGCAAAAAACGGTTAGATAGAGCTTTGGTAGAACGGGGGCTAGTATCTAGCCGTTCTCAAGCCGAGCACTATATTAAACTTGGCTATGTAGAAGTTAATGGACAGCCTGTTTTAAAACCGTCTTTTGAAGTTGCAGGATCTGCTAAAATACGGATAAATTCTGCTCAATACGTCTCTAGAGCAGCCCTTAAGTTGGCATCTGTGGCAGAGACACTAGGGCTAGATTTTAGAGGTAAATTGGTCATAGATGTAGGCAGTAGTACCGGTGGCTTCACTGATTATGCCCTTAAGCATGGCGCCAAAAGGGTAATAGCAGTCGATATTGGCAGTGGCCAACTGCACCCTGATTTGAGAGCCGATAGTCGCGTGGAACCTTATGAAAAAACTGACATTAGAAGCTTTAAAACAAAGTTAAAACCGGAGATTATCTTAATTGACGTGAGCTTTATTAGTCTTCGCTTAATACTGCCAGCAGTTGCCGCATTGAGTAAAAAAAGTACTCAAATTGTGGCCATGGTTAAACCGCAGTTTGAGGCCGGGGTCGAAGAGGCCCACAAAGGAGTTATTAAGAACGATACAGTTAGGCGTCGAATACTAAAAAATTTTGAAAACTGGGCTAAAAAACACTTCGTTTTGTCGGCCAAAGCTGACTCCAAAGTTGCCGGCAGCCACGGTAACTTGGAGAGATTTTACCTACTTAAGCCCATGTTATAATGTGGGGGACGGTTGTCAGACCGGTCCGAAAATATGTGTCGCAAAGAGTCTATAAAATAGACGCCAATTTGCGGGACTCGGACTTTAAGCCTAGTCGCTCTAGCAATAGAGCAGCCTCGACGGCTTACAAACTGGCAATCAGATAGATAGGTGTGAAGACGCCTATCGTACCTTAGGGAGACGACATTTGCTTAAGCTCACGGCCAAGCAGTGTTTGGCGATGGCACTTTTTGCCGCTATCGCCACAGCCTGCGGCACCGACAGAGCAGCGGCTAACACGTCGGTAGGCAGCCAGTTCCAGATTGGCTGGATCCAGCAAGACATCCAATTAGCAGCACTCAAGCGCGCCATCAAAACCAAGCGTCGTGAGACTTGGCAGTGGCAGGACAGCTCGCTGACGCCACGAACGCCAACCGACTACAAGGAGCGCACAACTAAGAGCCCGGCTTTTCTGGAGTGGATTCGCGACTACTGGGCGGAGAAGCTGAGGAAAGCCAAAAAAAAGGCTCTCAACCCGCCGCACAAGCCGGAGTGGGAATGCATACACGGTCACGAAGCTGCGTGGGACAACCCCGGCCTAACTTGGCAGGGCTATCCCTCTCGCTACTATGGTGGCTTGCAGATGGATCGGCAGTTTATGGCCACCTACGGGGCTTTCTTCGTTCGCAAGTACGGAGGTCGGGTTGTAGACGGCAGGGCTTACGGTGGCGAAGCCCATCTTTGGACACCGCACGAGCAGATGTGGGTGGCCGAGATGGCTCATCGTGTCCGTGGCTTCAATCCTTGGCCTAACACGGCCCCTAAGTGCGGACTTCCCACTTAGCCCACAAACAGGCCGGGCACCCAAAAGGTGCCCGGCCATCTGGCAACCGTCAATAAAACTAGACCTATTTGTTATACTGCTTATGTATGAACCTAGCCAGAAAAAACCGCCTGGCCTTAGTCAGTTTTTGCTTGCTACTTACTTTAGCGCCTGTCAGCGTTGTTTACGGGGCTAAACCTTACTTGAAAGTCTTTGGTGGTGATGTAATGAGTGGCGGCTGGTTTAACGCAGGCTCTTCATGTAATACTGCGGCTGGTTCTAGCTACCAGGACCCCAATTATCAACTGGTTGGTGATGTTCGTAACGGCGGCATTTTGGCATTTTCCAAAGAGGGCCCAAATGGTGTGTCAGCTGGCGGAGCTTCCAGCCAGTATGGAGCTTTTTCGCTGGGTCAAATAGAGGGTAATAGTGGGCCGCAATATGGTTTTTATAGTGGTAGCGCCCAAAGTGCCAACGGCCCAACGTCTAAAAAATACTTAAGTTTTGCTAACGATGATGAAGCCAAAGCCCCGTGGGGTGGTTTTTACGAAGGCGATGTTCGCCAGTCGGCTTGCTTGCCGGACTACTGGACAAAACTAGCTAACGCTAACGCTTCTGGTCTGTCGGTTTTAGGGTCCTTGACGCCTAGCGGGGCTTATTCGGCTTCGGCTAGTGGTTCTAATCCATTTGTAGTCAACAATTCGCCCGTGAACCTTTCGGCCGGTAAAAAAATTACACTATTTGTCAATGGCAATGCCTATATTGGCAATAATATTACCTATGGACCATCCAACGCTAACAATCTGCCTAAATTTGCACTAGTGGTGAAAGGCAGCCTTTATATAGATCCGGCAGTTACCCAGCTCGACGGAGTATATATAGCCCAACCAGCTGGCAATATTGTCACTGCCGACGACGGCAATATTTGGACTTGCCACCCTAACAATTCTTTGCCAGTTTATGACGACTACCCAGCTACTTGCACCAACCAGCTGGTGGTAAACGGCGCGCTATTGGCCAAACAAATTAACTTTTTACGGGCTAAAGGCGACGTAGCAACAGCTACGACCGCCGAGGATGACTTAAGCCCTGCGATGGCCTCGGATAACATCGCCGAGATTATTAATTACACACCAGCCATGGTCATTGGTGGGCCATTTTTTAATCAAGCCACGGCACCAACATTAAAGGTCCAAAGCCTGCAAAGCTTGCCCCCGGTTTTTTAGCCAAAAAGCTTTCAGATAGCCAAGCAGCTTTTAACAGCTTACGAAAAACCAATGTGCTCATGTTATAATTCCAGCCAGAATATGGAGAGATCTACTAACATAAAAATAGTGGCGGAGCGTTAGCTCGACATGAACTTACTAAGCGGTGGGGATGGCAATTTCTTTGGCCTTGATATTGGCAGCTCAGCAATTAGGGTAGTTCAGCTTAAAGGTACTCAAAATCCCAAGGAACTAGACAAATACGGGCAACTGGCGGCTACCGGCAACATGACTTTGAGTGACTCTAAAGAAGACCAAGCTAGGGTGACCCAAACCGTCCGCGAAGTTGTTAAAAAAAGCGGCATCGCAAGCAAAAACGTAGTGGCAAACCTACCAAGCAACCGCGTTTTTACAACTGTTATTGATATGGATCGGATGGCGCCAGAGCAACTGGCCCAAACCATTAATTATCAAGCTGACTCTATCATTCCAACGCCGCTTGAACAGTCTAAAATTGACTGGGCAATCATTGGCAACTCTCCCAAAGACCCTAAGAAAGTTGAAGTGCTGCTATCTTCGGTCGCCAATAGCTTTATCGAAGCTAGGTTAGACATGCTAGAAGCTGCCGGGCTTAACGTTATTGCTTTTGAGCCGGACTCTTTGGCCTTAATGCGGGCAGTTATCCCACCAGACACCCACACACCCCAGCTAATACTAGACGTTGGCTCGGTCGCGACTGATTTAGTTGTGGCTATGGGCGGAGCGCCACGGCTAACGCGGGCTATCCCAATTGGCGCCAGTACCCTAATTAGGGCGGCTTCTCAAAATCTAAATATCGAACCGGCCCAAGCTCAGCAGTTTGTGGCTAAATTCGGCGTCAGTCGCGATAAACTGGAAGGTAAGATTTATAATGCCATAATAGCCACGGTGGATAATCTAATGGCCGAAATAGAAAAATCGATAAAATTTTTCCAAAGTAGATACCCTAATACCAAGCTGGAGCGGATTATTGTGACGGGCGGAGCCTCGTCTTTACCAGAGTTTCCGCTTTATATAGCCAACCGCTTTGGCATAAACGTCGAGATTGGCAATGCCTGGCGTAACGTTAGTTTTTCCGGCAGCCGCCAAAATGAACTGCTGTCAGTTTCTAATCATTTTGCCGTAGCAGCAGGGCTTGCGGAGAGGACAACGTGAGCGCTGTTCAATTTAATTTGCTGCCGGACATAAAACTAAAGTATGTTCAGGCCCAGCGTACTAAAAATAAAGTAGTTAGCTTATCGATTTTAATTTCGGCGGTGGCTTTGGGCATCTTTTTGTTGCTGCTGGCCTACACCGGAGCCGTCCAACGAAAACAACTATCCGACGCCGACAAAAATATTGCAGCCAAAACCACCGAGCTAAAAGCTATCCCCGAAATTGAAAAAGTCTTAACCGTCCAAAACCAATTGCAAACACTATCAACCTTGCATGCCGACAAGCACGTTACATCGCGAGTTTTTGACTATTTGTCGCAAGTTACGCCGGCGCAGGTCTCTTTGAGTCGCTTGAGTCTCGATTTTGCTACTAACGTTATGATGGTAGAGGGCAGCGCCAATTCCCAAGCCAGCGTTAACCAATTTATTGATACTCTCAAGTTTACTAAATATAAAGTAGGCGAGGCCGGGCAAGAGGGCACAGCTTTCCCGTCGGTAATAGAGAGCAGTTTTTCAATTGTGCCGCCAAATGTTAGTTATTCACTGACCGTTAGCTTTGATCCAGAGCTTTTTATAGGCAGCCAAGGCGCTCCGACTTTGCAGGTACCCAGCCGCATTACCACCCATTCATCGCTGGATGCTTTATTTGAGGGGGCTCCCAGATGAAATTGCCAGTATCAATTAAACACTTGCAGACTTCTCAGACTAACTCGGTTATTTTAAGCGTGGTAGCTATTGCCACCGTTGTGACGGTTTTTTGTCTAGTTAGCGCTAAAACTTTGGTTAGCCAGGCGGCTTACCAAAACCGACTGCTGTCAGCCAAGAACCAAACAGTCAAACAATTAGAGACAGACAAAACCTCAGCCCAAACCTTAACTAGCAGCTACAAGGCAGTTTTTGCGTCCAACGAGCCCTTAAATGTGCTGGGTGCTAAAAACGACTTTGGGGCAAATGCCATTCCGCCGGATATTGATAATACCCGCCTAACCCTAAATGCTTTGCCGGTGACCTATGACTTTCCGGCTTTAATTTCATCGTTATCTAAAATCTTAAATGCCAGCGGCATATCTAGCCCTAGTATTTCGGCCACTGACGAATCCGAAACTGCCAGCAACCAACCGGCAGCCGATCCCAAGCCCATTGAAATTAAATTCTCAATAAGCGGTAACGGTAATTACGACAGTATTAAACGTCTGATAAGGGATTTTGAACGGTCTATTAGGCCATTCGATATCGTAAGCCTGCAATTATCCGGCAGTGACTCATTTATGACCGTTGGCTTAAACGCCGTAACTTACTACCAGCCGGCTAAAACGCTGGATAGCGGCAAAAAGGAGATTCGCTAAATGAAGCGAAAAGATATCTTTTCGCTGGTTGTTACGGCCGTCGTTACCGGCCTAATCTCGTTATTTATCACCAATGCCTTATTTAAGACCCCGCAAAGCCGGGCTGGCCAAGTACCGCAGGCGCCGGTTATTACTACGATTTTCCCAGACGTTAAGAACGACCCAGCCTATAAAGCTTTTCTTAACGAGCAGGCCCTTGACCCAACTCAGCCCATCCAAATCGGCAACACTAATAACACCTCGCCGTTTCTTAATAGATAGGCTCTTATGAACGTCTTAACAGCTTCTACCGCCCAACACGTTGAAGAGATGCTGCTGGCTGACGGCGTCGTATCTAAAGCTGAGCTGGGCCAGCTAAAGCGACAGGCCGACACCAACGGTAAACCGCTTTTATCGACGCTTTTAGAAAAGGGCGCTATCACAGACGAGCAACTGACTAAAACCTTAGCTAAGGCTAGTAAGATTCCCTACGTTAACCTTAGTAATGTTCGTATTGACCCTAAAATCCTGCAGTTACTGCCACAAGATTTGGCCGAGCACTACATGGCCGTACCGCTTGGCGAGATGGCCGATCGTTTAGTGGTTGCTATGCTCGATGCCGGCAATGTTCAGGCCGTCGATTTTTTAAGCAACCGGATCGGCCGGCCCTTAAAAGTCTATGCCGCCAGCGAAAAAGGTATCAGACGAGTTCTACCGCAATACAGCCGGGGTGATTTAGTGCCTGGCATGGCCTCATTTTTAGACGAACAACTAAAAACTGCCGATGCCGAAGCCGGCCAAACCGTCCAAGCGGAAGAAAAAGTCCAAACCATCACCCCCGATTCGCCAATATCCAAAGCGCTGGCCGCTATCATGGACTACGCTGCTAAAAACCTAGCCAGTGATATTCACATCGAGCCGCTAGAAAATCAAATTAAAATCCGCTGTCGGGTAGATGGGGTGCTACGCGAAGTCATGAAGCTGCCAAAAAGCTTAGAGGCCCCTTTAATTAGTCGAGTAAAAATTTTAGCCAACCTAAAAATAGATGAACACCGCATTCCTCAGGACGGCCAGTTTTCCATTAAAGTCGACGGTCGGCCAATTGACCTTCGTATAGCCATTAGCCCAACGGTTTGGGGAGAACAAGTCACGCTCAGGCTGCTAGATAAAACGGCCACCAGCTTAAAACTAGAAGACTTAGGCTATACCGGTCGGACGCTTAGGCTTTTGGAAAAAGGCTTAACTAGGCCTTATGGCATGATACTAACTTCGGGGCCGACTGGCTCTGGAAAATCGACCTCTATGTACGCCATGATTCAAAAAATAAAGACTGATTCTATAAACATCGTTACGTTAGAAGATCCAGTGGAATATAAAATTGAAGGAGTTAATCAAATACAGGTTAACCCCGATATTGGCCTAACCTTTGCCACCGGCTTGCGGTCAGTCTTGCGCCAAGACCCCGATGTGGTAATGGTCGGCGAAATCCGGGATAAAGAAACCGCCAATTTAGCTGTCCAGGTAGCCCTAACCGGACATTTGGTTTTCTCAACTCTTCACACCAATAACGCCGCAGGCATTTTGCCAAGGCTACTTGACATGGGCATTGAGCCGTTTTTAATAGCCTCGACAGTTCATACGGTAATTGGCCAGCGCCTGGTAAGAAAAGTAGTGCCTGGCGGCGAGACTTATCAGTCCACTAAAGCCGAAACCTTAGCTATTTCGCAGGCGTTGGGAAACATCTTGCCGAAAACCTCCCAAGAGGTGGCAAAAGTTGCCGCGGACCTGGGCTATCAGAGCTTGCCTCTGGCAGGACAAAGCGCTTATACTCTAGTTAAAGGTGCCGTCTCGAACGATAATCCAACGGGTTATCAAGGACGCCTGGGGTTGTTCGAAGTCTTTGAGGTTACTGAGCAAATCCAAGACCAAATTCTACGTCATGCTACTAGCTCGATGATCCAAAAGGCGGCTCAAGCTCAAGGAATGCTAACTATGCGACAAGACGGCTACCTAAAGGCCTTGGCCGGCCTAACCACTCTTTTAGAAGTTGATAGAGTGGCGGCCGAGGAGGGCTAATCACCGCGAAATTATGGGGGTAAAAGTGCAAAATCAGCCAAAAATCGAAGCGCTGCTCGAAGAAGTAATTAAGCGTAAAGCCTCTGATTTGCACTTGCAAGTAGGCTTGGCGCCTACGCTTCGAATTGACGGTGCCTTAACGCCACTGCGTGACGGGACGCCACTTACCGAAACTACGCTGGAAGCTTTGTTATTCTCGCTGCTTGAAGAAGACCAAAAACAAATATTGCTACGTGACAAAGAGTTTGATTTTAGCTTCGCCTTTGGTGATTTAGGCAGATTCCGAGTTAATGCTTTTCATGAACGCGGCAACTTGGCAGCCGCTATGCGCCTTATTCCCAATAAAATTAGAACTATAGAAGAGCTTGGCCTGCCATCGGCTGTTAATAAATTTTGCGAATATCCAAGGGGTCTGGTACTAATTACCGGCCCGACTGGTTCTGGTAAATCGACTACGCTAGCTGCTTTAATCGACAAAATTAACGAAGAGCAGGCTCGTCATATTATTACCGTGGAAGACCCCATTGAATACACCCATAAATCGAAGCGTTCGGTAATTGTCCAGCGCGAAGTCCACTATGATACTTATAGTTTTTCCTCGGCTCTACGCTCTTCGCTTCGCCAAGACCCGGATATAGTTTTAATTGGCGAGATGCGTGACTTAGAAACTATTGCCGCGGCCATAACTATTGCCGAAACTGGCCATTTGGTCTTTGCTACGCTGCACACCAATAGCTCCTCCCAAAGCATAGACCGCATGATAGACGTCTTTCCGCCTCACCAACAGCCCCAAGTGCGGTCCCAGCTTGGCAATATCTTAAATGCCATTTGTTCGCAGCGGCTGGTTCCAACGCTGGCCGGTGGCCGCGTGCCAGCTGCCGAAATTATGATTGCTAGTCCAGCCGTTAGAAACATTATCCGAGAGGGCAAAACTTATCAACTTGATGCAGTCATCCAAACTGGATCCGAGGTCGGTATGCAAAGTATGGATAGAACCTTAGTTAACCTTATTCATGCTGGGACCATCAGCTATGACGAGGCTAGGAATTTTGCGGTTGATTTAGAAGAACTCGATAGACTAATGCGGGGCTAATCTTTATATGCCAAGCTTTAGCCATAGCGCTGTTGAAGCCAAAACCGAACTCTTCGGCGGTTTGGCAACCTTTCGTAATCGGATTGGGTCTAAACAAAAAGTTATTTTATCGCGTCAGCTGGCTACTTTAATTAATGCCGGTCTGCCGCTGATCCAAAGCTTAAATACAGTTAAGGGCCAAACATCTAACCCGGCCCTTAAAGAAATTATTGGTGTGATTATAAGCGATGTGGAGGGCGGGGCAACTTTATCAAAGGCCCTAGCCAAGCATCCCAAAGTTTTTAACGATGTTTATATTAGCTTAATTGCTGCCGGTGAAGCCTCGGGCAATCTAGACAAAAGCCTAGAGCGGCTGGCTAACCAGCAAGAAAAAGATGCCGAAATAGTCTCAAAAGTCCGGGGAGCCTTAATCTATCCATTGATTGTCCTAGCTGTCTTAGGTGCAGTTTTGGTATTTATGTTGATTGCTGTTTTGCCGCAGGTCCAAAGCCTTTATGAGCAACTGCCCGGAGCAGAGTTACCTTTAATTACTAGGGCGCTACTGGCTTTAGCGAATCTAATCATAAATATTTGGTGGATTGTGCTGATAGTTTTAATCATCGGCAGTATTTTAGGCGTGCGCTGGGCCCGGAGTCCGGCCGGTCAAGAAGTAATAGATAGGCTCAAACTTAAGCTTTGGCCCATAGCACCGCTGTTTGCCAAACTTTATATGGCCCGGTTTTCCCGAACGGCTGCCACCTTAGTGGCTAGTGGGGTGCCCATGATAAAAATGCTAGAAACTACCGCCCAGGCGGTTGATAATCTGCAGGTTTCCAGGTCGATCCTACAAGCCTCCGAAAAGGTTAAAGGCGGTAAAAGCCTATCAGAAAGCTTAAGCGGCGATCCTAACTTCTTAGAACTGGTGCCTAATATGATTAATATCGGTGAACAATCGGGTGCTTTGGACAATATGCTGGCCAAAACGGCCGAGTATTACGAGAAAGAGGTAGATAACCAAATTAAAGCTGTCTCAACAGTAATTGAGCCGGTTATGATGATTATTGTCGGCGTTTTGGCTTTAATAATGGTAGCGGCCGTACTACTGCCCATATATAACCTGGCTGGCCAGCGCTTTATTTAGGCTTGCGTAAGTAATCAGATGCGGTAGTATTAAAACATAACCACTTCACTCATGAGCAGGGAGGGCATTAGGTAGCTTCATGAAATACCGGCTTAACAAACAAAAAGAACCAAGAGTCCCCAAAAACTTGGGCGGTTTTACAATTATCGAGGTTGTTATTGTGCTGGCTATCGCTGGTCTAATTATGGCCATAGTTTTTATAGCCGTACCTCAACTTAACCGCAACGCTCGAGATAATGCCCGGCAAAACGTTGCCAATCGTTTGCACTCAGAACTTGGGACCTACGCTGCCAATAATAGCGGAACCTATCCATTTACCACTTCGGCGCTAGCTGATTTCTCTAGCCGCTATGCCTCGACCATTAAGATGACTAATCCATCAACTGGCAGTACGTACTCGCTAGACTTCGCTAGCAGTGATGGAGCAAATCCCAGTGCCGATCAAATCCTTATTCATCGCGGCGCTAGGTGTACCGGCGAACAAGCCTCTGGCACCAGCTCCTCAGCCACTACCAGATCTTATGCGCTGCGGGTAGCGCTGGATAGATCAAACATTTTCTACTGCATCGACAACGGATAGACCTACTTTGGACAGCCAAAGTAGCAAAACCGCCGGGCGCGTCGCCAAGCTTGAGTAGCGGTTGTTTAAAACAGCCTGCCTGCCGGCAGGCAGGGCTCGCTGTGGATCTCACCCTCACCATTTTCACTGGAAATGGTGAGGGGCTCAAACAGTCCTCGCGACCAAGTACGCCTCTTTAATAAACAACAGACTACTCAGGTTAACTCCTTATGCCCGGACCCATAAATTGGGCATGTAGGCGAGCCTGAGCTAAGCACGTCAAAAGCATCAACTTAATAATGCCGAGGACTGTCCGATCCGCCAGCTGGCGGAGAGGGCCGCCTGCCTGCCGGCAGGCAGGCTTGTCGTCCCGCAGGCTTGTTTGTGCGCTTTGACAGGGGTTGGCGTCAGCCGAGCCTACGCCCAGAGCTTTTTTTGCTACTTTTGTCGGCACAAAAGTAGCGAATACTTTGCTTCTTTAGAAAGAAGCAGTTAGCATTATGGTAATGCTTGTTACGGCTATTGCCTTAGCTATTTTAGGCTTATGCTTGGGGAGCTTTGTAAACGCCCTGGTTTGGCGCATACATGTCAATAAAAATTGGGTGAAGGCTAGAAGCCAGTGCCCAACCTGCGGCCATATTCTATCGGCACGCGATCTAATTCCGGTTATATCTTGGTTATCATTACGCGGTCGTTGCCGTTACTGCGGCAATAAAATCTCTTGGCAGTATCCTATTTCCGAACTTGGCCTATCAGCTGTTTTTATGACTTCTTATTATTTTTGGCCTGGCGGGTTAACTAGCACCGGTCCTAAAATTTTATTCATTAGCTGGCTTATTTCGGCTGTAGGTCTTTTGGCCTTATTTATTTATGACCTTCGTTGGATGTTGCTGCCCAGTAAAATCCTGGCTGCTACAGCTTTGGTGGCCATAACCGGACGGCTGATTTACTTAATCGGCTTTGAACCGTCAAAAACTGAAGGCCTTGCCAATTGGCTACTTAGCATCACAGTAGCCAGTGGTCTATTTGGGTTATTTTATATAATTTCACGCGGTCGCTGGATAGGCGACGGGGACATTAGCCTTGGTCTAATTACCGGCACCTTGCTGGCCGATCCATTGCGAAGTTTTTTAATGATTTTTTTGGCGTCGCTAATTGGCACTTTAGTGGTGTTGCCGGCCATTATCAGCGGTCGGCGGGCGCTTGGTACTAGGGTGGCCTATGGCCCGTTTTTGATTTTAGCGGCATTTATTGTCCTTTTGTTTGGCGATCCATTTATCGATTGGTATAAGGCGCTGATTTTAGTTTAGCTAAGGTGATTTACCCCTTAGCGCTTATGTTATACTAACCTATATAATGAGGGGCTTTAAAAAGGCTTTGGACTGGGCCCGCCCAGCTCTAAATCCTGAAGTGACAAGAGAGGGAATACCTCTATTTGAAGCATCAAGATTTAGGGCAGGGTATACCTTTATTGAGGCCCTAATCGTGCTGGCCATTTCTACATCTTTTTTCCTGGGCGCCATGGTCTTAGTAAACGGCCAGCAATCTAAAACGGGCTTCTCCGGAGCCATGCGTGACCTGGAATCTAGGGTTAGAAACTACGTATCACAAGTTACCAGCGGGACTTTTCCAGACAGCGCAGGCTATAGCTGCGAGGTTAACGCCACCGGTCATCCGGTTTTAAGCCCGGCAGCCGGAGGCATTGGCGAAAGTTCAGAATGTCTATTTTTAGGCAGAGCTATCCAAGCGGTGCCTAGTCACGATCATTTGTATATTTATCCGGTTATCGGCACTAAAAACGCTTATAACGGTGCCAACAACTTAGGTACGGCCGCCACGGGTTTTAATCAAATCAACACTAGCCCTGCCGTAAGCTCTGGCGGCCAGTTTCTGTTAGTAGACGAATATAAGCTCCTAGATGGCGCCAGCGTCCTCAAAACTTCTGTTGCGGGCTCTAGCGGCGATTTTAGCCTGGCGGGTTTTTATACGGCTTTATCAAGTGACGGTGGTTCGGCCAGTAATAGCTTACTAGCCAAGGCCTACCCACTAATTAGCACGACCGACACCATTAAATCGGCAGCCTTAAAAAGCTGCTTAGAAAAAAACCCACCGTGTGCCGAACTTTCCGATTTTAGCCGTTGGGACTTATGTGTCCAAAGCGGCGACGGTAATCAAACTGCTATTTTAAGCATTAACAACACCGCCGCGGGAATTACCACCAAATTAAGTTTCGAGGTCTGCTCATGAATTTAATTACTAAAGACTCAACTTTTAGCTTGATTCACTTAATAAAGCGGGGGTCTCGCCCAGCCTTAAATCCTGAAGGCAGAAGAGAGGGAATACCTCTATTTCGATTATCAAGATTTAGGGCTGGGGACACCATCGTGGAAGTTCTAGTCAGCGTCACTGTTTTAGCACTAGTGCTAGCCGGCGCTTATGTTTCTTCTTCTAACAGCTTGCGTCAGGGTACTGCCGCTGGCAACCGTAATCAAGCTTTGGGCCACGCCCAAGCTCAAATTGGTCTTATAAAAAGCGCTGCCGGCACTAATGCGGCTACCTTGAACTCTTACAAAATTAACCAACCATTTTGCATAGCTTCAGACGGCACGGTCGATACCAGCAGTATCAACCAAGCAGAAGGTGTTTGCTATCTTAGCTCCTGGACGCCGTATGGAGTGGGCGTAAAATACAGCTCGTCTAATCAGGTATTTACGGTCACCGCCAAATGGCCAGGCGGAGGGGCCACCGCCCAGGACCAACTGGTGCTTTATTATAAAGCGGGGAGCAATTAGCTATGACGCGGGCATATTCGCCTAAGGGCTTTACCATAACCGAGCTGCTAATCGCCACCGCAGTCTTCTCACTCATCTTAACAGGGGCCATAGCCGGTTTTTTGCAAATTGGTAGGATGTTTTATAAAGGGGTTTCTGTCACCCAAACTCAGGAAAATGCCCAGACTTTGCTAAATAGTCTGCGTGACGGAATTGCCCAGTCTGCTAATGTCTCGTCAGCCCAGTCTGGCGGGGGCTATACGTACTACTGCATTGGCAACGTTCGCTATACTTATAACATCAACAAAATGGTGGACCAATCGGCCGATTCTAATTACTCGTCCGGCGGCAATTTTGGGCTTTTGCGTGATGTGATGCCAGGCTCTACGGCCTGCGCGACACCTTGTGTTAGCGCTTGCCCGGCGGGCGGCGTAGCCTTAAATAAACCACAGGAGCTGCTTGGCCACAAAAACCGTTTGGGTAATTTTAGTATTGTCCAGCCAGACCCAGCTGCTGCCCCTAACTTATATAAGTTGGACCTAACGGTTGTTTATGGCGACGACGAGGTTTTGGACTTTCGTGAAGAGGGCAACCCGGCCACACTTTTTTGTACCGGTAATCTATCTACCCAGCAGTTTTGCGCCGTAAGCTCGCTGTCGACCAGCGTTTATCGAGGTTTAAGCCTATGATGCGCAAGCGACAGCAGGGAATGGCATCGATAGTCATTATTACGGTACTAATTTTAATTATTAGCCTTATTACTATAGGTTTTGCTAGGATTGTTAGCCGTTCGACCCAAAATGCCGTCAATAACCAGCTGGCTACGGCGGCCGATTACGCTGCCCAATCCGGCGTTAATGATGCCATTTCTTATCTTAAAGCCAATCCTACGGCGGATGCCGAGGATTGCAAAGATTTAATAGGCACATCAGGAAGTCCTGGTCCGCTTTTTGACTCTTCTAACCTTTCCGGCGACAGTACCCGCACCGCCGAATACACCTGTCTTTTAATAAACCAGCGTCCCGCCGACCTTATTTACCAGCAGTTGCCACCGGCTAAATCCCAAGTTATTAAAATGACCACCTCGGCCCCACCAGCCGACATGATGGTCTCTTGGCAAAGCACCGATAGAACCAAAAGGGCATTGCCGCCGCCTTCGGCTAACCCGCCGCTAGGTAATGTTACCCAGTGGAACTCGTCTGGTTATGTCCCTATGATGCGCCTAACGTTTTATCCTATCGGACCCGGTGGCTCTATGCCCGGCGGCGGGGAAGATTCCAAAACCTTCTTTTTATACCCAACCTCGGCTGGCGGCACCGTAACCGCTGTACCTTACTCCACGGCGGATGGTTCTCTTAAAACTGTTAACTGCGGCGCTAAAATTAGCCCAGCTTTTAGCGGGTCAGCCGATTATGACTGCAACGTTATAATTTCTAACCTTTCGGCGGCGGGTCCAACGGACCATTTTTATGTTCGTATAACGCCAATTTACGGGCAGTCCGACGTTAAGTTAAAGGCCCAAGCCGCTAGCGGCCAAGCCGTACAATTTGTGGGTGTCCAGGCGGTCGTGGATGTTACTGCCAGGGCTAACGCTACCGCCAAGCGTTTGCAAGCGCGAGTTGACACTAACCCAGCCTTTAACATTAGCCCCACAGACGATGCTTTTCCAGAATATGCTTTGCGGTCGGCGACATCTATCTGTAAACGGTTAGTTGTAACTGGTTCTAAAGCTTCAATTGACGGCGCTTATTGTAACCTTACTTTATCGCCGCCACCTCCGCCGACGGTCACAACCGGCAATGCTACCAACATAGGCGATAGCTCGGCTACGCTAAATGGCACTGTTAACCCTAATCGCTATAACGTTACAGCTTGTTACTTTCAATACGGTACTACTACCAATTATGGTTCGCAAACAAACTGCTCACCCTCGCCGGGAGCAGGGAACACGGCGCGGGCTGTTAGTGCTGGCGTTGGCAGCCTTACTTCTGGCACCACTCATCATTTCCGCCTCTGCGCCACCAACGTGAATGGGACGTCCTGCGGCGATAACGTTTCCTTTAAAACCACCGGCACGCCACCACCTCCGCCAGCACCTAGTTTTACCTTCAGAGCCGATTCTACGACAGTAGCTTCTGGCAGCTCGACTACTTTACGTTGGACTACCAGCAATGTTACCTGGTGCTGGGCTACCGGTGATTGGGGCGCCGACTGGAAGAATCCAGGGGGGGGTAGCGAATCCACAGGTAACCTAAAAGCATCCAAAACCTATACGCTCAAGTGTGGTAGGGATGGAGTAGAAGCACCTGCTCAAACTGTTACTGTGTCAGTCTCTAAGCCAACTATTGTAGTCGATATATTTAAATACTCTCCGAAGTGGTATGGAGTTAACGATCCTAATATCTCGCAAAAGTGTCGCCAAGATGATGTAGAGAATGGAGTTCAGCAGCACCAGTACCTTATATGTGTTAGTTTCCGTGCCACTCAGACGGATGGCGGTACTATAGTTGGTCCGGAGGGGCAACGCAGTAGACCATGTAGAATGACATGGCGAGGTGATGATGGATATCAGGGTACAAAATCAAATTATCTTACAGTTTTTGAAACAGAGCGATCATTCGGCGTGCCTTCTAACCGTCATGTTGGCGGCTCCGTAACTGTTCAATGCACCAACTACGAACTCAATATTACAGGTCTCGATAGCAAGTACATTAAACCCTATAATTGCAATCTTCAGCCTGATGGGTCTTGCTACGACCCACCACCACCAAGTTGCCCATATGGGGGGAATTACCCTAATTGTAATGCGCCACCTCCTCCACGTCGCACATACACTCTTCACTGTCATCGTGAAGGCAGGTCAGGGATATACTACAGACATTGGAGTGATGGAAGTCCGGAGACAAGGGATGGCAGTTTTTGCTTTTATGCGGAGTAAGTTCATGAAAAGAATTGCATTAAAGTTACCTAAAAGCAGTCAAGTGAAAAAGCATATCGCCATTATTCTCGTGATCTTTTTAATAGGCGCATCTATAACAGTTGGTATTTTTAGGAGTAACAGTAAGACCCCTACTGAGCAAACGACGGAGGCCTTCCTACAACTTTATCGCCTTACAGGATCAGGGGTAGGCAATGGGGCAACCTTTAAACGGCCAGATGGTTTTAGCGAACTTAAAGAGTGGAAAGGCCCCGATCAAGTACTTTTATATCAAACTGAGAATAATGAATCGCAACGTCTTCTAGGCTTTATAGCTCTCTCTATATCTAATTTTACCGAGCCGATACCCGCCGATGGGTTAAAAGAACTCAATGATATTATGACCAATTCTGAAAATTCATTTCATGAAGACCATATAATGCAGCTAGAAGAATTAATTACTAGAAATCTTGGCTCTACCTTCGATACAACTATCGATATCCCTAAAAAAGTCACACTAACAAATATTAAAAATCATGTTTGGGGGTCAGAATTTAGTGCAAATTATATAGCTACGAAGACCTATGCTCCAATTAAAGGAAAAGTTATCTTAGCGGTCGGGGAAAAAACATACTATTACTTTATGGTAGGCGCAGTTGATTATAATTGGCATGCTAACCAAGAAGTGTGGTCACGGGTGATAAATAGCCTAAAAATAGATCAATAGATAAGGCATACAATCCATTGATGGTTTAGTCAATATATGTTATTATATTAGCAGTCCTGCTCTTTAATTTTCCTTCAAATAGTCGCTGGACTGGCGACATTACAAAGGAGCCTCAAATGCGATTGGTGCTGTTTGCTGTCCTCGCAGCTTTGGTCACAGCCCTCGGCGGTGGCACTAGCGCGTACGGGCAGCTTACGGTTGCCTCTACGCATGGTGCTGTCGTTACCACGAACTGCACGGTGAACACAGTCAAGTTGTCCGGCGCGCGAATTACCTCAACGGGTCGTTGCGTGCGTCTAGGCCGGACCGTGCCTTCCAAGATCACGTACAGCTTCGTTCAGACCGACTCGGACGGCTATGGTTGCCCGGCGGTGAAGGGAACGGCTCTTCGGAGCCGCTTTTCTCTTACTCCGGCAATCGGATCTTCGGTGACGATCAAGGTTCGCTACCTGCCCTCCGGCAAGTACGGTCGGCTCGTGAGCCGCACCAAAACCTTCCGGTTCAATCCGGAGAGGTCGAACCTGCAGTGCGGCAGACTGGGATCCTTGGGTCTGCCTGATCCAGCCAGTCTCTGCGACCCCAGCATGTGGCCCAGTGCTAGCTGGAACTCGCCCCTCGTTCACTGCGGCCGACCGGTACCCGGAGGCTTGGGTTTTGCCCAGATGCCACGCTTGGTAGAGGGTCGGTTGGATCTAGGGCCTATAGCGAGCGCTTCTGGCGCTTGCGTATGGCGGCTGGACGACTTCCCTGGACCGTATGTCGATGACGAGGGAGTGTTCTCCTGGAACGCGCAGTACCTCTACTGCCCTAAGGATGGAGTAGGGGGTACCATCTTCCTCTGGGGCTATGAGATCTACAGCGCTACCGGCCGCCTATGCACATTCGGCTACACGAATCCGGCGAGAATGTTCGTGCTAACAGATCGGGCAACTCGTTGGCGTGGACGTCTGAACGTTCTAATTAGCCTCGGCTCCTACAAGTCCTATTTCTTTGAGAGGAAGTTCATGGGTGCGGAGTATGTAACCGCGAGCTTCCACCTCGATGGGACGGAGGAGCCCTGCTAAAGGGCAAAGAACTGGGACGAGTCCCGATGGGCGTCCGCCAGCTGGCGGACGCCCATCGGGCACAAACAACTTAAAGTTTTTCGATACACCCATACTGGGTGTTTTTAAATACCTAAAACCCTTCACATCCTTTTGTCCATCCCCCCACTTCATGTCCGATCGGACGCAAAGCGGGATTATTAGGCATTCAGAACCTAAGCCGGAGGATATAGCCTAACTGACTCGTGAACTTCAACACAGTCTCTTAGGTTCAGCTCATCAATAATATCAATAAGCTCGCTCCTCAAATCATAACCGCTAATCCAAACACTTTTTTGTACTTGCCTAAACCCCCATTGGCGCAACAACGTTCTAAAACTTCTCCTCGCCGCAGCTCTTGTTTCCGGTACATCAAAAATGACCATCAGGGAGGCTCTGTTGCCCAAGGTGCTGGCCGTAAAAGGTACAATCTTGCGTTGACCCGACTTTGATAACCTTGGCTTATCCAGCTGTTCAATAAGTCCGCTTTTTACGCCTCTATAATAAGCTTTCTTGAGTGTTGATTGTTTATATTTAGAAATTTTCTCTAGCTCCTGATAAAACATTCGTGGTTTAAAACTGAGCAGCATGTTTGGTTTAGAGTAGGGAATTAAGGCAATCAATACATAAACCAAGGGCGAGCGCTCTCTTAACAATCTTTTGTTTGCCATTATTCTCAATTATCCCAAAAGTTGCTCGATCGGACAATATGTGGGAATTGTTGAGCTGTTTTGGGAAATTGAAAAAGCCCCCAAAAAGGGGGCTAGATTCTTCTTCTGATAGACTCAGGCGGGCTTTTTAGGGCCCGCCCGAGATTCTTGTTAGCCGATGATGGCCTTGGTTACAGCCTTGGCGATAGCGACTTCGCCCTTTACCAGCGGGTGGCCGCAACGAACATCGCGGATGCAGAACGGATTTACCTGGAACATCCATGAGTCGGCACTACATAGCTCATGGCCGTCCAGATCGTCCAACACCGAGACGTAGTTCACGCCTGCAGCCTTGGCTGCTCTACGTTCAACTGCGTCAAGCCAGGCAGCTAGGCCATTTAGGCCGATCCGCTCGTTGTTGTCCAGCCAGCTGCAATTAACGGCCAGCTCCCGGCTGGAGGGGAAGATCCGCGGGTAGCCCACCACGTAGACCTGGGCCCGCGGCGCGGCCTTCTTCAGGTCCAGGAAGGCCCTCTTCAGCCGTGGCTGAAGCTTTCGGATGGTGGTCTCAGCCTCTTCCAGACGGCTGAAGCGCTTACCCGCCGGGGCGGCTGCACAACTGCGAAGCAAGCAGGTCCTAAGCACGGCACTAAAGCCGGCATCGTTGCCGCCAATGGTGACGGTAACAATGGTCGGGTTGGCCGCCCGCACGCTTTCCAGCTGAGGCGGTTCCCCCTGAAAGGAACCGTAAAGAGCCTGGATCTTGGCTCCCGCGCAAGCGGCCGAAGATTCGATGAGCGGTTGCTCCTGCGAGCCTTGGAAGAGGAAGTGAGGCCAGGCAGCGGGACTGCGCCGGCACAGGCCCCCCCTCAACTCGTCGTAGTACGGCGGGTTAGCGGCAGCGGTGGAGTAGGAGTCGCCAATGGGCATGACGACTTCTGTGGAATCGGTGTCAATGCCGCTATAGTCTGGCTCAAACTCGAACCAGTAATCCACCACAGCTTGCCCGCAGTCAGTTTGGACGATGGCCCAAACACGGCGATCGCCCCATGAGGCCAGCTGACCATTTTGAGCACCTAGCAAGGTGAATTCTTCCGGCGAAGACTCGTCGAAGTAATACGAGCCGGCGTTGTTCTCGTCATACAGCGAGGCGTAGCCCGTACCGCCTTTACGGTAAACCGTAAAGGTGAACGGCTGGAGCCAGAGCGGGAACTGGTCGCGGTAGTAGTTGTCGTAACCGAAGTCCCAGACTTCCGGCGGCTCCGAGCAATGACTGCTCGATTGCGCCGAAATGGCCACCATGGCCTCGGCCGGAGCAGGTGCCCCCGCCGTAGGTGCGACAACGGCCGCCGCAACTATGCCGACGGCCCATATCCGCTTGATCCCAAACAACGGGATCACCTCCTCTTTAAGTTGTCGAAGGGCTAATCTAGAAGAAGATCTTAAGGCAAGCCTACATCAACAGCTTGGAATTCTCAAGCAATAGCGGCTTTGGGCTTTTTAAGCTTAAGTTTTACGGTTTTCGGTGAAACTTCTCGTGAACGGCCTTTAGGTGCGGGTCGGTAACATGAGTATAAATTTGGGTAGTAGCAATGTTGCTATGGCCTAACATAGCTTGCACACTGCGCAAATCCGCGCCATTCATTAATAGATCGGTAGCAAAGGAGTGCCGCAATGTATGGGGACTAACGTGTTTAGTAATTCCAGCAAGTTTGGCATAGCGGGCGACCATCCTCTGGACACTGCGGGCAGTTAACCGGGCAAAATTACCAGATTGATCGACTTTTTTCGAGCCGCTATAGCGGATAAATAGAGGTTTGGAGTTATCTTGACGCTTGGCCAGATATGCTGAAATCCATTCAGCCGCCTCGGGACTAATAAAAATCGGTCGATCTTTTTGGCCTTTGCCGCGGACCATAAACTCCCGCCGCCCTAAGTTGATATGGTCGCTATCTAGGCCAACTAGCTCGCTAACCCGTAGGCCGCTGGAAAACAGCAGCTCAATGATAGATCGATCACGCAAACCAGCCAGGGTAGAGGTATCGGGCTGGGAAGCTAGCCGCTCTAACTCATCTGGTGTTAAAAAGGTAACTTGAGGCCGCTGAATACGGGCTAACTCTATCTTATCGGGTGCCAAAGCCGCCATTTCTCGCTTGGCGCAAAAGCGCAAAAAACTACGAAGGGCAATAAGATGGTAGTTCTGGGTGGTTTTAGATAGTTCGTCAGAGGTATTAGTGCCCAAACGGTTAAGCCAAAGCCGCCATTTACGGATAAGCTCTACATCTATATCGGCTAACTTTATATCGCCGGCAAAGTCGGACAGCCTGGTTAAATAATGGCTGTAGTTGGCAATAGTTTTAGAGGAGCGGTTTTGCTCTAGCTCCAAGTACTCTAAAAACTGCTCAACAGCCTGCTCATAAGGCATGAATATAGTTTACAGCCTATGGTTAGCAGTGAATAGGCATAAGCAGTTTGAGTAATAGAATTGTTCATTTTGCCTGGCTCTCGCTATCTGTTAGAATAGCTTCGTCCGCCGAAACTTTTCATTATGCGTTATGTCTACGTCTTACACAGCAAGAAAGATAATCAATTCTATATTGGTTCTTCTCATAATGTCAGGAAGCGTCTTAAGGAGCATAATGATGGGAGAGTACCGGCGACGCGTGACAGAATCCCGCTAGAAATCATCCACTACGAAGCTTTTGCTAATAAATACGATGCTTTCTTTCGCGAGAGATGGTTAGAAACTGGCTGGGGCCGTAGATACTTAAGGAAATCGCTACATAATAAAATGAAAAGTTTAGGCGGATAAAATGGAAAGAACCTTGGTTTTACTTAAGCCTGATGCCTTACAAAACGGCTTAGTAGGCGAAATTATCACCCGCTTTGAAAAAGCTGGTCTTAAACTAGTTGCTACCAAAATGGTCTGGCCCAGTGAGGACTTAGCTAACCAGCACTACCCTAAGCATAGACAAGAATTTATTAAAGGTATGGGCCATAAAACCCTAGAAAGCTACCAAGAAGCCGACCATAACCCGCAAGATAACTTCGGTACGGACAATCCTCATGAGATTGGCCTCCAACTTCAAAAGTGGTTAGTGCATTTCTTGGTATCTGGCCCGGTAATCGCTCTAGTACTGACCGGCCCCAAGGTAATCTCTGCAGTTCGTGACATTGCCGGCCATACTATTCCGGCTAAGGCCGAAAAGGGCACAATTAGAGGTGATTATTCTGATGACTCAGCTATAGCTGCCAACAAGGAAAGCCGCTCCATTAAAAACCTTGTGCACGCCTCTGGGGACAAAGAAGAAGCCGAGTTTGAAATAAAACTTTGGTTTTCCGAAGACGAACTCCACTCGTATTAGGTTATAGTTTGTAGGTTGTAGGTTACAGTTTTAGAATAGATTAGCGCCCCTGTAGTTCAATGGATAAAACGGCTCCGTCCTAAGGAGAAGCTAGAGGTTCGAATCCTCTCGGGGGCACCATAGCCTTTACCCTAAACCATAAACTCTATAACCTATAAACATGAGCACTGCAGAAGAAACAGACAAGGCCAAACCCCAAAAACCAAAGCATAAATACTTCAAAGAACAGTTCGATGACGAAGAGGTACTTTTAGTCTTTCGCAAACACCCGATTGTTATGCGAAAAGGGCTGTTGTTAGCCTCTTTAGCCTTACTAGCCGGCGCTGTGCCAGCCTTTATCAAACCGGAGCCTAGTTTTTTCTTTGGAGGGCTTGCCGCCGGGCTGATAGTCGCGGCAGTTGTTATGTTTCCTTTTTGGGTGCGTTGGTATTTTAGCGTCTATATTTTGACCAATCAGCGCTTTATCCAGCAAACCCGCAGCCTGCTTCAAGTTAATGTAGTAGACATTGGGTTGGACCAAATACAGATGATAAACTACCAGATCGCCGGCTTAGAACAGACCATGCTGGGCTTTGGTACAATAGTTGTGCAAACTTACGTGGGGGATTTGGTTATACATAATGTGCACCGTCCGGCGCGCATCCAGAAGAAAATGGTACACATTTTGCGTGATCTAGGCATAAATCCCAGCCAGCGTCCCAGCGCCGGCCAGGAGCCTAAAATTATCGAATCATGATTAAAAACCGGTTTAAAAAAGCTAAAAAAGTTAAAGACTTGGTACCCGAGGCTGTAGCCGAGAAGGCCGCAGCTCTTAACCCACTAGCATCTAAAGTAGATAAAACTCCCTCTTTAGAAAATGTTCCCCGCATTACTAACGAGACCATTACCGACCACCGGGAAGAAGTCCTAAAAGGCGCGCGCAAGTATATTTACCCTCTGCAGCACTCTAAACGCCGCATCGTGACTATAACTTTAGGTATTGCCATTGTTGCCACTATTTCTTTTTTGATTTATTGCATGCTAGGACTTTATAAGTACTACCAATACAACACCTTTTTGTACCGCGTTACCCAAGTTGTGCCGTTTCCCATCGCCAAGGCTGGGGACGATTATGTGGCTTACGAGAATTACCTGTTTGAAATTCGCCGCTACGTGCACTATTACCAGACCCAGCAGCAAGAGTTATTTGGAGGCGACAGCCAAGTAACTTCCTACCGAGGCCAAGCCTTAACCGACATCATTAACGATGCCTACATTAAGATCCTGGCCAGCCAAAACGGTGTGAAAGTATCTAGCAAAGAAGTTAATGACAGGGTAAACGAAGTTCGCAACCAAAACCGCCTGGGCAGTAATGACAAAGTATTTGCCGATGTGCTAAGAAGCTATTGGGGATGGTCCGTAAACGACTTTAAGCGCAGTCTAAAAAATGAAATCGTATCGCACAAAGTAACTGCAAAGTTAGATACCGAAGCGACAAAACGTGCCGAGGATACTCATAAGCAGCTTATAGCCGGCGCCGACTTTAGCCAGCTGGCCAAGCAAGTTTCTGACGACTCTAGCGCCAAGCAAAATGAGGGCAACTTCGGCTTTAGTATTACCAAAACTAACCCTAACGTACCGCCCGAAGTTATCACCGCTATTTTTAACCTAAAAAACGGTGAAACTTCCGGTATAGTTCTGGCAAGTCCGGTGCTGGCAGGAGCTGGTCCAACGCTGGAAATAGTCAAAGTCTTGCAAAATAATGGCAACACAGCTACCGCCCAGCACATCAGCTTTAAGCTTAAAGACGTTAATACCTATATAGAACAGTTAAAGAAAAAAGAACAGCTCACCAAATACGTGAAGTTCTAGGCAGCTGCGGGAAAGGGATAGTCAGTAGCTGATTCGGATTCTACAAATGCATGGGGACCCTCTGACGAACGCAGTGTTTCAATAAAGCCTCTAACGCCCAGAATCGAAACAACAGCTACAAAATCCTTAATGTCTTGAGGCAGGTGTTTAGCCTCTTCTTTTATTTGTTCTTTCATTTTTGATGTTACGAGCTCATAATGCTCGTGCTTATCTAAAATGTCAAGCCAATAATTACTTGGGCTTTCACCACTGTTTTTGGTAAACTATATCTGTTCTTTTTGAGGATTTTTATACAAGGGGCTGTGGAGCAGCGGAGTGCTCGTCTCCCTGTCACGGAGAAGGTCGCGGGTTCAAGTCCCGTCAGCCCCGCCACGGATTCGACAAGCTCACCGTTTGGTGGGCTTTTTGAATTCGCCGGTCGGTTTGTGGACTTGAACCCGCGGCGGGTTAGCCCCGCGCGCAGCCGGAGCGCTGTCCCGTCAGCCCCGCCAAGAAAAAGCCCCGCTTAAAGCGGAGCTTTTTGATTCTAAAGTAGAAACTGTCTTTTGGTCTATTCGACTCGCCGGCGGCCGCCACCGCGGAACATCTTAACAATCGCCAGTAGAATCACTGCACCTACAATGGCAACTACCAAACCACCAAGACTAAATGTATCGGTATCTGTATCAGTTAGGCTGCGTAGCAAAAATCCACCAATAAAAGCACCAATTATGCCAACAACGATGTTGCCAATCGCCCCTTGTTCTTCATCGGTGTTCATAATCTTTGAGGCTATCCAGCCGGTTAAGGCCCCAAACACTATCCAAAGAATGATATTAACCATGAGTTCCCTCGCTCCTTTTTAATTGAATTTAGTATGGATTAGCCAAGCCGCCTTTGGCTGTTAGTTTTTTTACAGCTTATTTCGTCGGAATCGAGGCAACGACTTCCGTGAACAAACTAGTCTCGAGATTGATATACTTTTTGGTGACTGCCGTCTTAGCTCAGTGGAAGAGCAGTCCCTTCGTAAGGGAAAGGTCATCGGTTCAAATCCGATAGGCGGCTCCACTGTTTGCGAGTGTAGTACAGTGGTAGTATGCTAGCTTCCCAAGCTAGAGATACGGGTTCAATTCCCGTCACTCGCACCACAAAAACTTTCAGCATTTAGCTATTGGCCTTAAGCTATATTTATGGATAT
>JBBDZU010000003.1:0-44815 GCA_040900055.1 Saccharimonadales bacterium (SeqCode)
GCTGGCCCGCTGAAACTTCTGTCGAAGTTTTCGCGGGCGAAGGAGCAATAACCTGGCCGGGAGAATGCGATAAGGCAGCTGTAGGGCTGGGGTGGAAGATATTATTAGTTTGTAGTTTGTAGTTGGTAGACGGGGCTGCACTAGATAAAGCAGACGGTTTGGGAGGAATTTGTTCTGGTCTGACTGGGATGGTACCCCTGAAGGCGGTGGTTTGGGGAGTACTGCTAGCCAGCGGTTGCGGTGGAGAAGCTGGTCTGACGGCTGTTGGAGGAGCATAGGGCTTAGGTATGGGTATAGAGGAGAGGTTGAGGGGCGCTGTCCCGCCTATACTTCCTTGGGAGTTTGTGCTGGGAGCTGGAGATGACGGTGGTCTGGGAGGTAAGGTAGCAGTAGTTGGAGCTGCAGTGGCAGTCTCCTCGCCTATGAAGCCTCTCTCTAGGTGGCCCGGGGTGGAGAGTTTATTTTCTATAGAGTGTTCTAGGTGGTGGAGTGCTTTTTTTGCTCGGTGTAGACGCATCCGACAAGAGGTCGAGCATGTTTTAGCGTTACTCCTAGACTTAAAAACTGTCTCACAGCCAGGACAAAGTTTAGTTACTGCGCGCGCCATTTATTTTATTTATGTTTTTGTTAGCTTAAAGCTAGTTAAAAGTATAAGCGCTTTCGTAACGCTGTCAAGCTGTAAAAACATAACAAAACGTAACGTTTAAGCGTCAATTAATCTCAGAGAATGTTTAACCTTGGCGGCTAAGATGAATACTGACTTCGTGACCGTCTATTTTAAGGTTCTCATTGTATTTTGCTTTCTCACCCTGCTCCAGCTCAGCAACAACCAGGGTCTCGTCATAAATAGTCTTTTTGAAACGATTAAGGGCACCTGCCAGGCCAGGATCTTCCATGTAGATCCGTATCCGTATCCGGTCTTCGACATTAAAGCCAGCATTTTTACGGGCGCTTTGGACCGCTCTAATTAAATCACGGGCTATTCCTTCAGCCTTTAGCTCGTCTGTAAGTTTGGTATCTAATTTAACTTCCCCGTTCTTTGCCCATTTAACTTCTTTGACATTAAGTTCTTCAGCAATAATACCCTCAAAAGCCGACATATTAGCAATATCGAGGCTTAAGCTGACCGACCCTAAAGGTTGGCGCACCTTAATACCGGCTTTAGCTCGCTGAGACAGTCCTTCGCTGATGGCATTTCTGACTATTTGCATATCAGATAGCAGTTTCTGACTAGCCTTATTTGGCGGGTTAACAGAGGGCCAATCGCTTAAATGGACAGATTTAGGCAGTTTCGTGCCCTTAATCAATCCTCGCCATATTTCATCTGTTAAAAAAGGTGCGAACGGCGCTAGAAGCTGGCAGGTTTGCAGCAGTACGTGATGCAAAGTGGCATAGGCGTTTTGTTTGTCGCTATCATCCTCACTTTTCCAAAAGCGGCGACGACACCGGCGGATATACCAGTTGCTAATATCATCAACTAGTCCGAAGATCGCCTCTAGAGAGTGGGCTAAGCGGAAACTATCGGCATTTTTAGTTGCAATAGCTGTGGCCTCGTCTAATCTGGCCAGGATCCAGTGATCTAAAAGGTTGCTCGATGTTGTTCGCTTTAACTCACTAGGTTGCCACTTATCTAGTTCAGAGTAGGTTTTAAAGAAGCGGTAGCTATTAAATAGCGTAAGTAGGATATTACGTTGAACATCCGTGACGCCAGCGCGATTAAAACGTAGATAATCGGCTGTTTCGGTAGCTTGGACGCTAGACATAAGATAAAGCCGCCAGGCATCAGCACCCTCTTTGTCGAAAACTTCTTCGTTAGGCGGATAATTACGAAGGCGTTTGCTTAGTTTTTGACCATCTGCGGCTAGGATAATGCCGTTTACCACTACGTTTTTATAAGCCGGTCGGTTAAATAAGATAGTCGAAATGACGTGCTGAACGTAGAACCAAAGGCGGGTTTGATCAAGCCCCTCGGTTACAAAATCGGCCGGAAAAGTTTGATCAAAGAGCTTTTTATTCTCAAATGGATAGTGTATTTGAGCTACCGGCATTGCTCCTGACTCAAACCAGCAATCCAGCACTTCTTCAATACGTTTATAGGTTCTGCCATCTTTTTTGATGGTAATTTTGTCTATAAACGGCCGGTGCAAATCCAACGACCCCTCGGTCTGCAAGACCCTTTCCACTTCATCTTTACCAGCTAGCTTCTTAAGCTCGGCTATAGATGAAATAACTATAAAGTCATCTGGATTATCGACGTTTTGCCAGATTGGCATAGGGGCTCCCCAGTAGCGATTGCGCGAAATCGCCCAATCGCGGGACCCTTCCAGCCACTGACCAAAACGCCCGTTTTTTATATTAGCCGGCATCCAGTTAATTTCGGCAGCGGTTTTAAGCATATCTTGTTTAACTTTAGTAACTTCTACAAACCAAGTGGTGGTGGCAAAGTACATTAGGGGCGTATCGCAGCGCCAGCAAAAAGGGTAAGTATGAGGCGCTTCTTCTGCCGCAAAGATCCGCGAAGCCTTAGTTAGATCGGCTATGATATGTGCATCTGCCTCTTTAAAAAAGAGGCCGATGACCTTGCTTGGACCTATTACTAAATGCCCGGTTTTATCAACACTCTCGATAAGTGGCAAGTCGTGTTTAAGGCCTAGATTTAAGTCTTCTTCACCGTAGCGAGGGGCGATGTGTAATATCCCGGTGCCGTCTTCCAGGTCAACCCCGGCCGAACCGTAAACTTGGAAGGCATTTTTTAGCTTATCGGAACCTGCTTTTGGCTGGTAGAGTGCCTCATATTTTTGACCGATAAGATCTTTACCAGTAGCTGTTTTTAAGATCTGATAGTCGTTTTGGCGAAGATCCAGCACATCTAAGCGTTCCTTGGCTAAGATTAGAGTAGACCCATCTGTTTTAAGCTTCACATAAGCGTAATCGGCAGCTGGGTCCACCGCTAAAGCAGCATTTGCCGGCAGAGTCCACGGTGTAGTGGTCCAGACTAGGAAGTATGTCTTTGGCTGTCCTTTTAGCGGAAATAAAACAAATACGCTAGGATCTACGACGTCATCTTTATAGCCCTCGTTTAATTCAAAGTTTGATAGTGGCGTTTCGCAGCGCGGGCAGTACGGTAAAGATTTAAACCCCCGGTATAGCAGGCCTTTTTGGTGAATTTGGCTAAGAACCCACCAAACACTTTCGGTGTAATTGGTGTCTACTGTCGCATAATAGTTCTGGTAGTCGCTCCAGCGACCAATCCGATTTAAGAAGTCTTCCCACTGGTCTTTATAGCGGAAAATCGAGGCCCTACAGGCATCGTTGAATTTTTCTAGGCCTAAATCCTCGATCTGTTTTTTACCGGAGACACCAAATTGTTTTTCAACATCATATTCTACTGGTAGACCATGACAATCCCAGCCATTGCGGCGTGGCGTATAGTAGCCCCGCATGGTTTTATAACGTAAAACCGAGTCTTTAATAGTCGTAACTAGGGAGTGACCAAAGTGCGGTAAACCGTTAGCAAAGGGCGGGCCGTCGTTGAAATTAAAGCGCGGTTTGCCCTGACGATTCTCCAGGCTTTTGGCAAAAGTCTGTTCTTTTTGCCAAGTTTTGAGCAAATTTTCTTCAAGGTACGCAAATTCGGATTTGCCTTCTGCCTTTTTAGAACTCATCCCTTAAACTATACCAAGTAAGCGTCGATTTCGCTTACTTGGGGTAGAAGGTCGGCCGAAGTCCCTCCCTGCCAAAGGTTTTGCAATGCTCCGTCAGCTGCTATAACTAAAACTGCTGGGTAACGCGTTACGTCGTACAAACGAGCCATTTCGGCCCCTTGCTTAGTGTCTAGGCTAACTAGTTCGATGCTTCTGCCTGGGTGACGGGCGTGGTATTCCCGAGCATAATCTATAACCCTGCCCTCGTACTCACTCTTGGGATGATAAAGCGCCGCAATCCGCATAACTAGTTTCTAGTTTAGAGTTTTTAGTTTATAGAGTCGAGAGTGCTTTGCTACTTTTAGCCGTAAAAGTAGCACAAAAGCTCTGGGCGTAGGCTCGGCTGATGCTAGCACTAGTCAAAAGACACAAACATGCCTGCGGAACGCAAGCGGCCCTCATTCCTTCAGACAGTCCTCGGCATTATTAAGTTGATGCTTTTGACGTGCTTAGCTCAGGCTCGCCTACATGCCCAATTTATGGGTCCGGGCATAAGGAGTTAACCTGAGTAGTCTGTTGTTTATTAAAGAGGCGTACTTGGTCGCGAGGACTGTTTGAGCCCCTCACCATTTCCAGTGAAAATGGTGAGGGTGAGATCCACAGCGAGCCCTGCCTGCCGGCAGGCAGGCTGTTTTAAACAACCGCTACTCAAGCTTGGCGACGCGCCCGGCGGTTTGCCACACTTTGCCGTTCAAAGTGTGAAAATTGTATTCTTGGCGCCACCTTTACGGCTAAAGGTGGCAAGAAGTTTAGCTACAACCTGTTGTACTGCCACAGGCAGTACAGACGTAACAGCTGCCGGCTCGTTGGGTCTGGTTGCCACAGTTGAAGCACATTGGGGCAGAATCATCCATAACGGCCGACTTCTTGGATGGCTGCTCATCAGTTTTCTGGGAAATTAGTTCGGTATCCATGGTGCTGGCAGTGGCAATAGTGGAATCGGTAACAGCTGGTTCGGCCTCACTAAAATCGGTTATGGTCCCGACTTCTTGAGCAATTTCGGTCTCGGCCACCGGTGTAGATGTAAGCAAGCTGGTCTGAGTTGCCGGCATATCCTCAAGCGAAGCTAGTCCCAGCTCTACGCGATCATCAAACGACAGATAAGTCATTGCTAGACGCCTAAAGATGTAGTCAATTAAAGAAGAGGCTGTGCGAATATCCGGATCGGAAGTGATACCGGTTGGCGGAAAACTCATGTGGCTAAAACTGCGTACGTAGGCTTTAAGAGGCACTCCGTACTGCAGACCGTAGCTAATGCTGATGGCAAAGGCATCGATTAGACCTCTAAGCGTGGAACCGTGCTTAGAAGTACTAATAAATAGTTCTCCTGGAATACCATCCTCGTACTCGCCGACTGTAAAGAAACCTTTAGAATCAGCTACTCTAAAGCTAAAAGTTTTGGAGTTTCTAACTTTTGGTAATTCCCGCCTGACCGCCCCGCGGATTATGACAGCGTCATTGACAGCTTGGGCAGAAGCCATCGCAGCGACTGCCGGCCCAGCTAACGGTGCGTCTGCGCCGTCTTTTTTAGCCATTGATAGCGGTTGAGCAACCTTACAGTTATCACGGTAGATAGCTATGGCTTTTAGACCCATCTTCCAGGCATCTAAGTGTAGCTGCTCGACTTCTTCGACAGTTACTTCTTCGGGCATATTAACTGTTTTAGAAATGGCCCCTGATATAAAAGGCTGCACCGCCGACATCATCTTGACATGCCCTAGGTAGTGAATAGCATTATCGCCCATCGAACAGGCAAAGACTTTGAGGTGTTCATCTTTAAGATGAGGTGCCCCGATTATAGTTTTTTCTACATCAATATAGTTAACAATGTCTTCAGTCTGGGCTCGATTATAGCCCAGGGCCTTTAAGGCTCTGGGCACAGTTTGATTGACTATGCTCATAGTCCCCCCGCCAACCAGTTTTTTGACTTTAACCAGTCCTAGGTCTGGTTCGATGCCAGTGGTATCACAGTCCATCATTAAGCCGATAGTCCCAGTTGGTGCCAAAACGGTGGCCTGGCTGTTACGTACACCGTAGCGACTATTAAGTTCGACTGCTTCATCCCAAGCACTAGCTGCAGCACTTAGCAGCTCTTCCGAGACATAGGCTGGGTCGATCTTTTTAACTTCATCACGGTGCATCTTTAGAACCTTAGCGACAGCCTCGCGGTCCTTGTGGTAGCCGGCAAAAGGTCCAACCGTTTTAGCTATTTTGGCGCTAGTAGCATAAGCTTCACCGGTCATCAGGGCAGTTATAGCCGCCGCTTGGGCTCTGCCTTCATCGGAGTCATAAGCCAAGCCCTGAGCCATTAAAAGCGCTCCTAGATTGGCGTAGCCTAGGCCTAGCTCCCGGTAAGCCCGAGCGTTTTTGGTGATGGACTTAGTGGGATATTCGGAATAGCCAACCAGTATTTCTTGCGCCGTAAAGACCATCTCGACGGTGTGCCTAAAGGCCTCGATGTCAAAACTATGGTCATCGTTTAGGTATTTAAGCAGGTTAATTGAGGCTAGGTTACAAGCTGAATTATCTAGGTGCATGTATTCGCTACAGGGGTTTGAGGCATTAATTCGGCCAGCGTTGGGAGCGGTATGCCAGAGGTTAACTGTGGTGTCAAACTGCATGCCTGGATCGGCACACTCCCAAGCTGCTTCAGCAATTTGACGAAATAGCTGGCGAGCTTTAACTGCAGCTACAGTCTTAGCGTCTTTGACAGCTTTTAGATCCCAGTTATCGTCTGCCTCGACAGCCTTCATAAAGTCATCGGTAACTCGTACCGAATTGTTGGCGTTTTGATACTGTACAGAAAAGAAATCCTTGCCGTCTAGGCTCATATCAAAGCCGGCAGTTTCTAGCGCCCTAGCTTTACGCTCTTCGATAGCCTTGCACCAAATAAAATCTTCTATATCAGGATGATCAACGTTTAGGATAACCATTTTGGCGGCCCGGCGTGTTTTGCCACCGCTTTTAATCGTACCGGCTGAAGCATCGGCCCCGCGCATAAAACTAACTGGACCAGAAGAAGTGCCCCCACTGCCGCCTAGCCGTTCTTTGGAAGACCGTAATTTGCTTAAATTAATACCCGACCCCGATCCGCCTTTAAAGATAATGCCTTCCTCGGTGTACCAGTTTAGGATAGATTCCATGGTATCTTCGATGCCTAAAATAAAGCAGGCGCTAGCTTGTTGAGCTCGTCCCTTGGCGCCAATATTAAACCAAACTGGTGAGTTGAAGGCTGCTCTTTGAGTTGCCAAAATATATTTAAGCTCCTGACGGAAATCTTCGGCCACTTCTTTGGTTTCAAAGTAGCCCTCGCTGGTGCCTTGACGAGTGATAGTATCTACCACCCTGTCGATTAATTGCTTTAGAGAGCTTTCGCGCTCAGGCGTCCCAGGGGTACCGGTAAAGTACTTCTGGGCCACTATATTAATGGCATTTAACGACCAGCTAGCCGGAAATTCAACTGATTTTTGCTCAAAGACGGGCTTTTTTGTGGCCGGATTAGAAATTAAAGAGTCGCGCTTGACCCACTTTGAATGATCGTAAGCTTTTGTCCCCGGCTTGGTAAAAACTCTTTTAACTTTGGTTTTTACTTGAATTGCCATTATTTTTTACCCCTGTTTACCGTTTTTAGTTTGTTTTTTAAATTTTTATCTTGCCCTGAGCTAGCCGGACCTCTCCTTGTCTATCTATATCAGACTTTTGGGGAGTGACCACCCTTTGCTCCTCTAGACGTTTTTTATATTAATCCAAAAACAACGTCCAAAGCAACAAGAAACTTTAACTTAACGTTCTAGTTTCTTAGGATTTGGTTTGAGCTTTTTTCGATCCCTTGGTGGCCGCACGTTCACGTGTTTTGCCCTGCCTTATGCGCGATAATTCTCTTTCAAAGCCAGTTATGTCGCGGAATTTGCGATAAACGCTGGCAAACCGCACATAAGCTACTTCGCTAAGGGCCGGCAGGCCGGCCATAACCAGTTCTCCGATATCAACTGAGGATACTTCTGGCTCACCGCGACCATATAGTTCTCGCTCGATAGAAGCTACAAAGCCTTCCAACTGCTGATGAGTCACGGACGTCTTCTCGGTGGCCTGCTGAAGGCCAGCTTGCAACTTATCGCGGCTAAATAGCTGCCGGGTGCCGTCGCGCTTAACTACTACCAGTGATGGCCTCTCTAGCCGCTCATAGGTAGTAAAACGATTACCACAGTTTAGACACTGGCGGCGGCGGCGGGTAGCTTCACCATCCGCTACATCGCGTGATTCGATAACCTTAGAATCGGTTGATTGACAATTGTGACACTTCACTTACACGGTCCTTTTTTGCTCAAATCTTTAAGGTACAATCACTACATCTAGTGTTTGTAGACCCAATATTAACTCTACTTATAGTGCTTATGCAAGAATTTTCTGGTGTATTAATCACAAAGATCTTAGCCAATTAACTCTTCTGGCTTTTCTTTTTACCAGATGAGCCCTTTTTCGGCTGATCTTCAGTTGCGGCCTCGGGTTCGGAAGTTCGCTCCTCATCACTAGTTTTTGGGTTGGGGACGTTGATAGCTTTTTTACCTCGAATGACTCGTCTGAGGAATGATGGTTTATCGAGCTCTTGCTCGTACCTGTCTGCACTCCTGCTCTCTTCGTCTGGCAGCGACCAGATGTTAGCCTGTTCATCACTATGAAAATCATGGGCTTGGGCTTCTGTAACAGCCGCCAAATCGGCATCTAAGTCGGCAGAAGCAGCCTCATCGATATGGGCATCCAGTGAGGAGGCCGGCTCTAGATCGCCTTGGGTCTGGCGGATTAGCTCGGCCGTTTTAGCGTCACGGCTGGCGAAATAGGAAGCATCAAAACCGGTGGCAATCACCGTTACAATAATTTCACCCTCAAGGTCGGGGTTAATAGAAGCTCCAAAAATAATGTTGGCTTCTGGATCGGCAGCAGCCGTGATAGTTTCGGCAACCGTGTTGATTTCGTGCATGGACATATCGTGGCCGCCAATGACGTTAAATAATACACCCCGGGCACCATCGATAGAGACTTCCAGAAGAGGCGAAGATATGGCTTGTTGAGCAGCGTCGACAGCGCGGTTATCACCACTAGCGCGGCCGATACCCATCAAAGCCGAACCAGCATTACTCATAACTGTCTTAACATCGGCAAAATCAAGGTTAATTAGACCGTGAACTGTAATTAAATCGGATATACCCTGCACCCCTTGCCGTAACACGTCATCGGCTACCTTGAAAGCTTCAAGCAGCGGGGTACGCCGGTCAATAGTCTGGAGTAGCCTATCATTGGGGACGATAATTAAGGTATCGACATTTCCCCTTAGTTTCTCAATAGCCTCTTCGGCGATTCGGCGTCTTTTTTCACCTTCGAACGCAAACGGCTTGGTGGCGAAACCAATGACCAAAGCACCACTGTCTTTAGCGATTTTAGCCACAATATGGCCGGCACCGCTACCTGTACCCCCGCCAGCTCCAATGGTGACAAAAACCATGTCACCATTCTTTAGGGCATTTTCGACTTCTTCAGCCGACTCTTCGATAGCTTTTTGGCCGATTTCTGGGTCAGCACCAGCACCCAAGCCTTTAGTAGTTTCTTGTCCAATATGGATTTTTCGGCCGGCCTTATTATGGTGCAATGCCTGAGCGTCGGTATTAACTGCTACAAATTCTACTCCGCTTACGCCAGCATCAACCATTCGGTTAATGGCCGCGCCGCCGGCACCACCAACGCCAACGACCTTAATTGATGCAAAAGTTTCTACTGCTGGCTCAACTTGAGGCATGGTTTTTTAACTTCCCTTAAATCCTTTTGAAGCGACCTTATTTAGCTTCAGTCATTATATATTAACGCCGTCGGCGAACGCAATTATTGCTCACTAAAATTTCCAAAACCGACAGTATAAATAGCTACTAGATTGTCGAACTTAGCGTCGACGTAATCGACTAAAAAAATTGTTCAGCGAGCTGTTAACAGATTGGGTAATACCGCCCAAGCTATCAACATAGCTAGCGTTCTGAGCAGGTCCAAGATACATATCAAGTAGCATCAAACCCACGGCCGGTGCGAAAATTAGTTCATCTAACCCATCTACTACCCTCTCAATGTGGCCGGTGGTGCCTAATCTTGCAGGCAGTTCTAGGCAATGTTTGGCAGACTCCACGATTCCAGGAAGCTTTGATGTACCGCCCACTAACACCACCCCGCCCGGCAGTTTGCGTGAACGGTGAGCAGCCTTAAACTCTTTATCAACAAACTCAAATATTTCCTCTATTCGAGCTTCCACGACAATCCTAATCGTCTCCTTGTCGAATTTATGCTCGTGGCCGTCTTTGGATAGCCTTACCTGCCCCGAGGCTGCTGGCTCTAAGCTGGCGTGTTTAACTTTAACTATTTCTGCAATATCTAGGTCGGTTTTTAAACCTATAGCTAGATCGTTAGTTAGGTGATTGCCCCCTAAGGGCACCACGGCTATATGCTCTATTTCGCCATCTTCGATAATCACTAAATTTGTAGTAGCCGCGCCGATGTCGACTACCGCTACGCCCGAATCTTTCTGGTTACGACTTAGCGTTGCTTCGGCGGCAGCTAAACTAGTCACCGTCCTGTGCGACGGCTTAACCTCGGCTTTATCTAGGACCTGATCCAAGCCTCTGAGCGCTGGTGTGGAAGCCGTAAGTATGTGGGTGTCGACTTCTAACCTAACCCCGTGCATCCCGACCGGATCTTTTATGTTTTCGGCGCCGTCTAAACGGTAGTTTTTGGCAAAGACTTGAATGATATCTTTATTTGGAGGCAACGCAATTGTGGCAGCAGCTTCCTCAACTCGCAAGCGGTCTTCATCAGTAATTTGGCGGTTGGGCGAACTAATAGCTATGACGCCTTGGGAATTAAGCCCCTCAACATGCGAACCGTTAACATTCACAGTGGCGGCTTTTATATCGCGGCCAGACATTCGCTCGGCTTCGGAAATAGCACTAGAAACAGCCATGCAGATCTCGTCTATATGGGAGACATTACCCTTACGCATTCCAGAATTGGGGACGGACGAAAAACCAATAACAGTAGGCAAGGAATCATCGCCGCTCAATTCTCCAACCACGCAGCGTACAGCGCTAGTTCCTATATCCAGTCCAACAAAGTACGAAAATTTATCGTCATTCATTTTTGGTTGATTGTTTGTGTCATAGCTGCCTGTCAGCAGTATAACGCTAGCGGTAACCTCAGGGCAAGCGCTAGGCTAGAGGCCATAGTGTGGTTAGAATTTCGGCACCATCTTGGGTGATTAGCACGGTGTGTTCAAAATGAGCGCCCAATGAGCCATCCCGCGTTATTACAGTCCAGCCGTCTTTTAAAATTTCGATTTGCCAGTCACCTAAAGTAGCCATCGGCTCAATAGCAATAGTCATGCCGGCCGATAAGACCGGTCCGGTACCGGCTACACCGTAGTTAGGGATATTGGGATCCTCGTGAATAGCGTAGCCTACGCCGTGGCCAACCAAATCGCGAATTATGCCTAACCGGTGTTTATTCAAAACGTCCTGCACCGCTGCCGATATATCGCCAACTCTAGTGCCGCTGCCAGATATAGCAGCAATTCCGGCATCGAGCGCAGCTTTGGTGCCAGCAACAAGCCTCCTGCTAGCCTCAGGGGGCGATCCGCCAGCAATTACAGTTACAGCTGAGTCGACTATCATGCTCCGGTAACCGACAGTAAGATCTAATTTAACGACGTCGCCGGATTTAATAGGCGTTTTTGGGGGACGGCCATGAACGATAGCTTGATTAACAGAAATGCACATAACATCTGGAAAGTTCTCGTATCCAAGTAGCACCGGCAAAAGGCCGGCCGTTTTAATCTTTTTAGCTGCTTGTGCAGAAATATCGGCAGGCACTGCTCCAGGTTCAACCATTTCGACCAGCTCCTTTAAGATTTGGGCTAGCTTTTGGCCGCCAGTGCGCATAGCCGCAAGTTCCGTGGCTGTTTTGGCTCTCGCTGTTGCTATTTAAGACTCCAGAGCTTCTTTGACCAGGCGTGAAACTGCTGCACCATCGGCTCGTCCCTGCGCTTTGGCCATAACTGCGCCAATTATCTTGCCCATGTCGGTAGGTGAATGGTGTCCGATTTTTTGCAATTCGGTGTCTATAAGACTCTTTAGCTGGTCTTCCGTCATAACTTGCGGCAAGTACTGCTCAATGACAGCTTTTTCGGTCATTTCTTGTTCGGCACGAGCAACCTCACCTGCTTTTTGGTAAATCTCGGCGGTTTCGGCTCGCTTTTTAGCCTCGCGCCGCAAAATTTGCTGAAACTGGCTATCTGATAGGTCACCGGTCTGGCCTTTTTGGCTTGATTCGTACTTTAGCGTGGCTTTAAAAGTCTTTATGGTTTCTGCTAAACGCTTGTCGCCTGCCAGCAGAGCTTTTTTTATATCTTGATCCATTTGTTCCAGCATAGGCATATTATCCTATATTCTCCCTTCCTCCGGAAGAGCAGCCCGACAAAATGTGGACCATTTTGTCGGCGCGATGAGAAACCGTGAAAGGGTTTCTCATAGGTTTATCTCCCTAGTTTTAACTTCTTAATTTTAGCTAGTTTACGCTGACGGCGGACAATAGCTTTTTGGCGGCGTTCGCTTTTGCTTAGCGGCTTCTCAAAGTACTGGGCCTGTTTTGCTTGCGCCAATACGCCAGCCTGCTGGACCTTGCGGTTGAAGCGCCGAAGCAAGTTTTCAACCGACTCTTTGGAATCTTTTCTAGTAATCTGGATCATCTAAAGCTGATTGCGTCTTTGTTGGGTGGCCCGCTGGGACTTTAAGACAATACTTTGAAGTTCCTTAAAGATGGGGAAATGTTTATTGGTGTAATAAATCTTAGTGTTACTTTGACGCTCCGAAATTAAAAAACCAATTTTTTCTAATCGCTTTAGCTCACGCTGGATGTTGCCGGCGTCTTCTTTTATAAGTTTAGCCAGCCCTCTAACATGGGTTTTAAAGTCAGGATATTTAGCATAAACCACAATGATTTTGCGACGAACCCTTGAAGTAATGAAAGTATCTAGCATGACCACCTATTGTTATTGCGACAACGTAAATTATAGCCAAGCCAGACGAGCTTTGCAACCAGTCGTAACTCCTCAAATTTAAAACACGCTACAATTAAAGAACATGCGCTACTTCGAGGTGCTGATAGCCGACGGCCGCTACCATGGAGACTTACCACTTACCTATAGCTTTGATACGCAGTTAAAACCTTTCAATATTGTTACGGTTCCTCTGCGCCAGCGCCTGGTTAGCGGTTTTGTATTTAAAGAGGTAAAAAAGCCCGATTTTCCTATTAAGTCGATTAAAAACTTACTTAGCGATCAACCTCTGCCGACCCATTGCTTAGATCTAGCTAGGTGGTTAAGCAGCTATTACTCCTCAAGTTTAGGGGAAGCTTTAAGACAATTTGCACCTGCCAGAGCCGCCGTTAAGACCGCTCCTGCCTACAAACTAAAGAGTTGGGATTTACAAGCAGATCTAGAAGCTAAGCTAGCTCCCGACCAGCAAAAAGCCCTAGCCCAAATTGCTAAAAACAAGAGTCAAACTATTCTACTGCATGGCGAAACTGCTAGCGGTAAAACGCGGATCTATTTAGAGCTAGCTAAGCAAACTCTCAAAAAAGGTAAAGGTGTGCTGCTACTAACTCCGGAAATATCTTTGACTGCCCAGCTGGTTGATAATGTTAAGAAACAACTGTCAGGTCCCGTGATAGTTGTGCATTCCCAACTAAGCGTTGCCGAGCGTCAAAAACTTTGGCTAGCAATCTTGGAAGCTAAAGAGCCGGTTACGGTAGTTGGCCCTCGGTCAGCTTTGTTTTATCCAGTTAGTAACCTTGGGCTAATAGTGCTAGATGAAGCTCATGAACCCGCCTATAAGCAGGACCAGTCGCCTTATTACAGTGCCCTACGCGTGGCTAGTTATTTGGGCAATCTATGCCAAGCTAAGGTTGTTTTAGGTTCAGCTACTCCACAGGTCAACGATTATTATCTGGCAAAACAAAATAAGGCAGTTATTAAAATGGGCCGCTTGGCCAGAGCCACTAATCCGGTAGCAACAGACGTTATTGACCTAAAAAGTCGTCAAAATTTTACCAAACACCCGCATTTATCAAATCAACTAATTGATGCAATTAATGCAACGTTATCAGCCAAAAAACAGATTATGCTTTATCTAAATCGCCGCGGCTCAGCCAGAATTATCCTTTGCAATAGCTGCGGTTGGCAGGCTAGTTGCCCAAACTGCGACGTTGGCCTAGTCTATCACGCAGACGAACACCGAATCCGCTGTCATATTTGCGGTCATAACGAAACCTTGCCGATTGCCTGCCCCAAGTGCCGCAACCCCGACGTCTTATATAAAAGTGTCGGCACTAAGGCTATAGCCGATGATTTATCGCGCCTTTTCCCCCAGAGCCATATTAGCCGATTTGATAGTGATAACGTAAGAGGTGAGCGCTTAAATGAGCTGTTTGATGAGATACGAAGTGGCAGTATCGACATTTTAGTTGGGACCCAGTTACTGGCCAAGGGCTTAGATCTGCCAAAATTGTCGCTTGTCGGTATTTTATCCGCTGAAACTTCCCTATCCCTGCCAGACTACACCGCCGAAGAAAGGGCTTTTCAACTGCTTTATCAAGTTATGGGACGAGTAGGGAGGGGACACGGTCAAGGCCAGATCATTATTCAAAGCTACCAACCGGAAAGTTTGGTGATTAAGGCAGCGGTTAACCGCGATTTTGAGCTGTTTTATCAAAAGACACTAGCTACCCGCCAGCAGTTTCGGTTTCCGCCCTATTCTTATCTTTTACAGCTAACTTGTAAAAGGTCTTCGGCGGCGGCGGCCAAAGCGGCCGCTGGAAAGCTAAAAACAAACTTATCGGCCTTGAACCTGCCAGTAGAGATAGTCGGCCCTACACCAAGCTTTTATGGGCGTCGTGGCATGAAATACTACTATCAACTGGTCGTCAAAAGCAAAAATCGAGGGGACCTGCTAAAGCTAGCTCAGGCTACCCCGCCTGATTGGCGCGTCAACCTAGACCCTATCGACCTGCTTTAATAGCCTTTCGCCCTAAACTGTCGGTAGGCTATACTAACCCCGTGGCCACTAAAGAAGCTATTATCAGTCTGCCGAATCAAAAATTGAGGCAAAAATCTCAAAAAGTTGGATTGATCACCCCGGAAATCCAAGCTGTAATTTCCGACATGAAGAGTTCAACCCTAGACTGGGAAGCTACACGAAAACACGAGGTTGGTGTGGCTTTAGCAGCTATCCAAATTAATCGGCCGCTAAAAATTATTATTATCCGCAACAATTTCGATGACAAAAAACGAAGGAGCTTCTCCGTTTACCTCAACCCCCAGATCGTCAAACTGGAGGGCGATATTACCGAAGATTTTGAAGGCTGCCTAAGCGTGGAGGGTATTTACGGCAAAGTACCGCGCTATAGTAAAGTTAGGGTCAAAGCCTTAAATGAGCGCGGCGAGCCCGTTCGCCTAAAAGCCGAGGGCTTTTTGGCACGCGTTCTGCAGCACGAAATTGACCACACCAAAGGGCTTATGTTCGTCGATCACATTAAAAATAATCCGCAGGCCTTTTATAGGCTAACCAAGGACGGCAAATTAACCGCCGCCCCATATAAGATAATTAAAAATGCTCACATTTTTAGCGATTAGGCTAGTTTTGTTGCGACGCTGCGAAGCGCAAGCGAGGCGTATATGAAATACGGTGAGCGCGCACCGCAAAGCGGCAAAACGAAAATAGCCAATAGGCTAGCGGCGCAGCCCGCTTCGCTGGCTGGCAGGCTGGCCGGCGCTAAAGATGTGAGGCTGGTGTTTTTCGGGACGGAAAACTTTAGCGCACCTACGCTTTCTGCGCTAATTGGCCAAGGCTGGCCAATTTTAGCCGTGGTAACCAAACCAAATGCTAAGCAAGGCCGTGGCCAAAAGCTGGCAGTTCCGCCCGTCAAAAAAATTGCTCTAAGGGCCGGCCTAAGGGTCTTTCAGCCGGGTAAAGTGGCCGATATTGAGGCTGATTTGGCTAAATTAAGGCCTACTCACGGTGTTTTAGTGGCATATGGGCAAATTATCCCAGATTCGATCCTCAAGCTGTTCCGCGGCGGTATTATTAACCTCCACCCTTCGTTACTGCCTAAATACCGAGGGCCCTCGCCCATTGAGGCGGCCATCTTAAACGGCGACAAACAAACGGGCTTGTCTTTAATGCGTTTAACTGCCGGTATGGACGAAGGGCCGGTTTACTACCAGTCGGTCTTAAAGCTAAAAGGTTCAGAGAATCGCCTGGAACTATCTAAAAAAATGGCCAAAATGGGCGCTGACCGGCTTATCGAGAGACTGCCGCAGATTATTGATGGCCGCCTAAAACCGGTGCCTCAGGACAATTCTAAAGCTACTTATACTCCTTTGCTTAAAAAAGAGGACGGAGCAGTTAACTTTAGCCAACCAGCCGAGGTTATTGAACGCCAAATTAGGGCTTATTTAGGCTGGCCTAGAAGCCGCGCCACAATCTTCGGAAAAGAGGTAGTAATCACTAAAGCCAGTCTTGTTAAAGATAGAACCACGGGCTTAGTCATCCAGTGTAACCCCGGGCTATTGCAAATCGAGGAGCTTATCGCTCCCAGCGGCCGGACGATCTCTGGAGTTGAGTTTATCAGAGGTTATTCGCTTTAAGTCGTACCGTGGCCGACTTCAGACGGCTTCGATTCACCGCCAGCCAATGTAGCGTCGACTATAGCCGGCGCCTGGGCTTTTATTTCAGCTTTTAGCTTTTCTAATTCGTCAGCTACCACTTTTTTGTAGTCTGGAAAGTTGGTTTCTAGCCATTTGAGTGCCCCTTGCTCGTCATTTCGGTCGATAAAACCCTCAAACTCGTCTAGCTGGTCGTCGCTCATTTGTTCGGCCAGCTTCATACCAACCCGCAACTCTAGCGTTTCGTAAATATGTGACAGCATTTTGTTCTTCTCTTCTGGCGGTAGGGCCGCCAGACCGAGTTGAGCTAGTAAATCCTCATCAAGCTTAAACATTTACTTTTATTTTACACTTTTTACTGGCTTAGCTAAATTATCTTCCTAACGGGATAGACGATCTCGAATAAACTCTTCTACATTTGGAGGCCACTCGGCAGGCCCCGGGCTACTAATGCCAACGTCGCCTTGCATACGTACATAGGTGTCATCATTTGTGTAAAACTTCTGAGAATCTTTTCTTTAAATCTGGTGACAACCGTTCATTAGATATTCTGACGATTACTTCACCCGACACTTGGGCCATTTCACTACCTCACATACGTTAGCAATATAAGATTATTGCCCATCTGACAATAATCTACCTCTGCAAAGAAGTGGCGTCAATTAAATTTATTACAGGGTGCGAGTTTTGGTTTCTCGTGAGAATAGTTCGATGCGGTCGTTTTCGGCAACTTCTACGCGAGTCTCGGAACGAAAACTTAAGCCGCACATTTCGCCTTTTTGGACTTCTTTAACATCTTGCGGTCCACGCTTTAGGCTAATTACTTCTAAATTGTCAGCCATTAGCTCCTTGTCGCGGTAAACTCGCGCTTGCGCTGGCAAGCTCAACTTGCCTTTTGTTACTTCGCCGCCGCAAATCACTTCGGACTTGGTAATTTTAAAGATGCCTTTAACAACTAGCGTACCCAGACTTTCTTCTACTACTTCTGGAGCTAATAGAGATTCCATTTCTTTTTTAGCATCGTCAATTAACTCATAGATGACGGTATAAAGCCGCACCGGCACTTTGTCGCGGTGAGCCAGCTGCTTAACGTGGGTTGGCAGGCTTACGTGAAACCCGTAAATAACAGCGCCAGATGTAGCCGCGGTATGGACGTCACTTTCGTTAATGACTCCCACGCCGGAGCCCACCACTCTGACGGCTACTTCCTCGTTATCTAAGGTCTTCAAACTGTTAATTACTGAGGTTAAAGAGCCTTGAACATCAGCTTTAACAATAATATTAAACTCGCTTAAGTCTGTCGATCGGCTCATAGCCCTAAGTAGCTCGCTGCCGGTAGTTGCCGTAGTCGAGCTGCCAGAATCTTGGCGCAGAGAGCCAATTTGGCTAGCTCGTTCTTTAGCTTCCTTCTCGGATTTAGCGGAATCAAACTCATCCCCAAATTCTGGCAAAGACTTTAAGCCGGTAATAATAACTGGGGTAGATGGCCCGGCTGTTTTCAGAGGCTTGCCGCCTGGGGCTTCCATATTGCGGATTTTGCCGTAGGTAGCCCCTACTGCCAAATAGTCGCCGGCAGTTAATGTGCCCTGTTCCACCAAGGCAATAGCCACCGGGCCACGGCCTTTTTCCATGTGCGACTCAATTACTAGACCGGCTGCCGGGCCCTCGGCGTCGGCCTTGAGCTCTTCAACATCAGCGACTAGTAGCACCATATCTAGAAGTTCATTTATGCCCTCTTTGGTCTTAGCCGATACGGGTAATACAATGGTGTCGCCACCGTAATCTTCAGGGAGTAGTTCTATCTCTGATAATTGCTGTTTTAAACGATTAATATCCGCGCCGGGTTTATCCATTTTGTTGGCTGCCACAATTATTTTTACGCCAGCTTGCTTAGCAAAACGCACCGCTTCTACGGTTTGTGGCTTAACACCGTCATCGGCAGCCACCACTATAACCACCAAGTCTGTTAGTCGGGCGCCGTGTTCACGCAATGCCGCAAAGGCTTCGTGGCCTGGCGTATCTAAAAAGGTTAAAAGCCGGCTATTATGCTCAACTTGATAAGCGGACAAGTGCTGGGTAATGCCGCCGGACTCGCCTTTTACGATATCGGCACCGCGGATAGCGTCAAGCAGACTGGTTTTACCATGGTCAACATGCCCCATCATGGCCACTACCGGTGGACGTGTTTTAGCATTTTTAGACACCTCCCTTTTAGCACGTGCCGGTGTGGCCGAGTGGTCTTTTTTGACTAGTTCATCCTCAAGACCCAGCTCGCCCACTACAATTTGAGCCGTATCAAAGTCTATCTTCTCGTTAACGGTAGCCATCACCCCGTTTTTAAAAAGTTCAGCTATTAGTTTAGAGACCGGAATTGATAGGCGCTCGGCCAAGTCGCCAACAGTGACAGTCTCGTCAATTTCGTACTTGGCCATGATTTACTCCTTTGGGTCGTCATTTTTAGCAAGCTTGGGCTTGTCTTTGGTCTGGACCTTAGCTTTGGGTTTGGGCTCGGCCTTAGCCTTAGATTTAGCTTTAGCCTTGGGCACAACATCCTTGAGGCTTAGGGCTATCTTGCGATTTTCGGTATCAATGTCTATAACTTTGAACTTTTTACGCTCGTTTAGCTTAAAAATCTCTTCTGGGTCAATGCTCTCGTCGTCACTCATCTCGGACACATGGACTAGGGCCTCTACAGACGGGCTAAGTTGAACAAATGCTCCAAATGGCGTAATACGGGTAATTTTGCCCTCGGTAACGTCGCCTTTTTTAAATTCTTTGACCTCCGACAACCAAGGATCGTCGGCCATTTGCTTAATCGATAGGCTCAATCGGTCTTTATCAATAGCAATGATTTTGGCTTTAATCTTTTCGCCCATTTTAACGTACTTGCCGGGGTCCTCGACTCTCTCCCAGGATATTTCCGAGATGTGCACCAGCCCTTCAATGCCGTCAACATTCACAAAGGCGCCAAAATCTATGACTCCGGTAACTACGCCCTCAACAATATCGCCGATTTTTAACTTGGTAAGACGTGATTGCATATCGTCACGGATCGCTTCTTTTTCAGAAAAAATTAATTTATTATCCTTGCGGCTCACGTCTAAGATGCGTACTCTAAGCGGCTTGCCGACCAATGCACCTAGTTTGGTTAAGATTTCGTCTTTATCGGAGTCAGATACCCTGGGGTAATGTTCGGCAGCCAGTTGGCTAACTGGCAAAAATCCGCGAATACCTTCAAGTTCTATCAGTAAGCCGCCCCGGTTGGCGTCATGGGCGCTAACCTCAATGATTTCTTGTTCCTCAGACAGTCTTTGCAGTTCGCCCCAACCGCGGTCTTTGGCCGCCCGTCTCATGGAAAGTAAGGCGTAGCCTTCGTCCAGCTCTGGATCAACAATACTAGCGGTAATTTTTTCGCCTTCTTTTAGTTCACCCTGGCCTACTTCGCGGCGGTAAATTACGCCGACGCCATTTGGTCCCAAATCTAACCAAACTTCATGTTTTCGGACAGAAGTTATTGTGCCTTCTACAACATCTCCGGCTTTAAGATGCTGGGTTTTACTGCTAGCTAGCAGTTCGTCCATGGTAAGGCTTTTAGAGACTGTTTTAGGCATGAAGAAGTTACTCCCTTTCAACACCACAAGTGGCGATAGATGTATTTCCGCTAAATATTCTTAAAGTTAATAAAGCAGATTATCCTAATTGTAAGGTGTTATTTATCTTTTGTAAAGATAAGTAGCCGGTAGCTTTTAGCTGGTAGCTATTTGCCGCTGCTATCTGCTACTTGGCTAATGACTAACAGCTGCCAAGTTGGTAGACTTGGCATATGTATCTGGCTGTAGATGTTGGGGGGAGCAAGACCTTATTAGCCCTTTTTACTCAAGATGGAAAAATTGTAAATAAGCTAAGAATTATCACTAACCCCAACTACCAGGGATTTATCAAGGAGATAGCTGAGTCAATTGAGATCTTGAAAGATGCAAAAAGTCTATCGGCGGCCGCTATAGCTATCCCGGGCCTAGTTGACAGGTCTCGTGGTATTGGCAAAAGCTTTGGCAACCTCCCATGGCATAACGCTCCAGTAAAAAAAGACATCGGCATGCTTGTCGGCCACGTTCCTGTTTTGGTAGAAAACGACTCGAACCTAGCTGGTTTGAGCGAGGCGCTGCTAGTTCATTATAAGTATAAAAAGGTCGTTTATCTAACCGTTGGCACAGGAATTGGCGGTGGAATTATCATAAATGGTAAGATTGATGCCGATTTTTTAGACAGCGAACCCGGCCAAATGATCCTAAACTATAAGGGGAAGCTTAAAAAATGGGAGGACTTCGCTTCAGGTCGGGCATTTAAAACCCGTTACGGTAAAAGGGCCAGCGAAGTTACCGACCAAGCTATATGGCAGGAGTTCTCTCAAGCGTTGGCTTTAGGCTTAAATGAGCTTATTGCTACCCTAACGCCGGATGTGGTAATTATCGGGGGTGGCGTTGGCACGTACTTTAACAAATTTGGCCATTTTCTCATCCAAGAGCTGAAGAAATTTGAATCCGATATGATTAAAATACCGCCAATTACTAAAGCTAAACGGCCCGAGGAGGCAGTTTTATATGGTTGCTATGACTTCATCCGCCAAAATCTCGCCTAAAGCCCAATCGGCCCAAGGTTTAACCTCTCCGGCGGCCTTAATTGCGCGGCTTATGAAGGATTTCCCGAATGCTAACTTCAAGGTTGGCCCACGGGATTATTGGTCGCCTAAAAATCAAACTATCACTTATAACCCTAGCCAACCCTGGAAAAAATTTTATTATGGGGTTTTGCATGAACTAGCTCATGCCCTGCTCGATCATTCGACCTATAAGAGTGATTTTGAACTGCTTAAACTAGAGAGCGATAGTTGGGATTTGGCTCTCAAAATGGGCAAGAAGTACAGCTTGCCTATCAGCCCCGACCACATTCAAAACTGTTTAGACACCTACCGCGATTGGCTAGATAGACGCAGCACTTGTCCAAACTGTGGCACCCACGCGACCCAAAAAGACTCCAGGCGCTACCACTGTTTCAATTGTCGAACCGTTTGGCAAGTAAGTAATCGCCGGTTTGCCCGTCCCTACCGACGCATGATTACCAGTTTGTAGTTGGTAGTTTGTAGTTTATAGTGACGGACATGGCCATAGGCTCATTTAGAGACCTTACAGTGTGGCAAAAATCCATGGATCTGGTTATAGGTGTCTATAAAGTGACAGCTCAACTACCCAAGGCCGAAAACTTTGGTCTGGCTAGCCAAATCCAACGAGCCAGCGTATCGATACCCTCTAATATCGCCGAAGGCAGTAAGCGTAGTAGCAGAGCCGACTTTAGGCAGTTTTGCATGATGGCGATGGGCTCAGCGGCCGAGCTGGAAACCCAGCTGCTACTAGTAAAAGACTGTACCCCGACCTGGCCGTTGACGTTGTTTTGGAAGAATTAACTGAAATCCAAAAAATGCTCAGTAGTTTGATTAAAGGCTTGGGCTCTCCTCGTAGCTAAACTACCCACTACAAACTAAAAACTACAAACTATTGAAAAGCTTAAGCACTTTGATGTATTAATAACTACGTCTTACTGCTTGAGCCTATTGACACAAGAATTATAAAATGATAGCATTACCATAGTTTCGCGAAAAATCAAAAAAGGGCTATATGTCCCTTTTTTTATCGCGAAGAAATGTGGGAGCATTAACTACAAGGGAGGCTATTATGGCTGGAACTCCAACTGGCGGCGCAAAAGCCGCAGCCACTAACAAGCAAAAGTACGGCAAAGATTTTTACGCTCGAATTGGTTCTATGGGCGGTAAACTAGGTCGCACCGGCGGTTTCTACGCTAACCGTGAGCTAGCTCGTCAAGCTGGCCAGTTAGGCGGACGTCTTAGTCGTCGAACTAAAAAAGTAGCTTAAAAGTTACTTAATTATAGAAAAGATCCGATTTATTCGGGTCTTTTTTATATTTTACGGTCTTAGTTTTTTAAATAGGGTTTAGACCTGCAATCGGGCAGCAATTGCAAATTGTAGAAAATACCGTTCTAAATCATCAGGCGTAGACTTATATTGGTTGTCGCCAAATACAAAATCACAAAAAATCTCTTTTGATCTGGCTATTTCGGTGCCGAGGCCATACCAACGCTTGTCTGCTAGGGTCAGCTCAAACAGCTCAAGCGCTCTGTTTGCAGCTGCCACTTATCAGTTTCGTCTTTTGCATTTAGTGTCCGGCCTACTTCGCTGCCAATATTCCCCATTTGTTCAACCAAGCTTAATTCTTGCCACCTTCCAGCAACTAATGACTTATGCCGGGGCATATCAATACTTAAGCTTTACGCCGGTTTTTTCAGCAATCTGCATGAGCCAGCGCTCGTAGCGTGCGAGTTGTGCATCTCGGGCTGCGTTGTCGGCCTCAATATTGCCCAGTCTCCTTAAAAATTTATCTAGCGTTTTAACCAGCCAATCATACTTATTATTTAGCTCGGCTATACCTGCTTCGATTTTATTAAACCTGTCATCTACTCGTTGAGAGAAGTCTTGAATAACAACAGACAAATCATCAACCGCTCGGTCAACGATTTGTTGGACGTCCTTTTTGGTTGCGAACTCCGCCATTAAACTCATTATACCATTTTTATTCGCACCATTTAGATACTTCTACTTAAGCGATTAACAACTACAGACACGTGTTTGTCTATTTGTCCATATATGCATAGAGTAGTCAATACCTATGCAATAACACCGATAAACCCTCCCAATTTTACATTTTGATGATAACATTAAATAATGTTCTACGTTTACCTCCTACAGAGTCAATCGAACCCAAAAAAATTATACGTAGGCTACACTTCTTTTCTTGAAGACCGGTTGACACAACACAACACGGCCGAGAAAGGGTTCACTGCTAGATTTCAGCCGTGGAAGATTATTTACTACGAGGCTTACCTAAATCGAGCGGATGCTATTGAGCGCGAAAAGCAGTTCAAGATCCACGGGAACGTCATGGTTCGGCTGAAATCAAGACTGCACTTGACCTAAAATTGGGAGGGTCTACTTTTGCAAATTGAGGTTTGAGCAGATCTAAAACACTCTACTGGTCGGTTTGACCGCTGCTTGTGCCGCTGCCGATATTTAGAGGGGCTATGTTAATGACCTTATCAATTGCTGGGCGGTAAAGAACAGCCAAACGAGCCTGGGTGTAGATTAAAACTTTGTCGCCGTTTTCTGCCTTAGCAAAGAATGTCTGGCTCTTTAGTTTAGAGACGTCGCTAACGGTCGCCAAAGTTGGCGTCTCGTTAGCCGGCAAAGCTACCAGCTTGCTAACTTTTGCCACTGTTTGGTCCACGGCGGCACGGGCGGCTGCCTGGGGGTCGCTGGCTAATCTGTCGGCCTCATTTTGGGCTTGCACCCATTTAACGGCAAAGAAGACCGCCAAAACGACAATTATTAACGTGGCAAGTGACGCCCACAGGCGGCGGCGAGTCATCCGCCCGTTTTTATCAGTCATCGGGTTCCAGTTGTTAAATCTATTGATATCTGCGCTCAATTTAGTCCTCCTTTATTTGCTTCAGTTACGCTTAAGTTTAACCAATTACTATTACTGACGCAAGCTATTGATTACGAGGATAGAGCCGGATGGTAGCAAAGTTAAAGCCGTCAGATTCTAGCCACAAATTACCCTCGTTGGCCGGGTCAAAAAGATCAATTACTTGGCGGTTTGCTAAACCAATGGGGGCCGTTTGAGTCTTAAGCAAAGCCGGGCTGACATCACTCATAGTATTTTGATTATTAACTCTTATAAAAGTGCCTGTTGGGCAATAAGCCACGTATTCGGTGTCCCGCTGGCAATTGCGCAGTAATAGCTCTTTGCCATCATCGCCCTGGTATCTTACATAAACGTCGTATGTTCCGGCGGGCACAGACAACACCCGCCCAACGCCATCAACAGAAAAACTGTTGGCCTTTTTCGCAAATACCTTTTGATTAGCCGCTTTAAGCTGAACCTGACGCGGGCCAACGTCATTTAACGATTGTCCTTGCACCAACCCCGCTTCAAAATAAGATCCTGCCAGTTTATTTCCAGCTTTGCTGGAAAAACTAACACCGTTTGAATTTGAATTATCTAGTAGCGAATTACTTTTTAAACTAAAACCGCTCAGCGCCGCTGTGCCGCTGATTGCTGTACCCAGCACTACTCCCAGAACAATCAAACCGCGGCGGGAAGACAGCTTCCGTCGCCTGGGGAGCATAGATCAGGAGTCGCCTTTAGCGAAGTAGATGTCGGTACCGGTCTCGGTCGGGTTAGTTTGTTCCCAAACAATGTAAAACCGGTTGCCTACATGTACTAAAGCCGGCTCGCGCGCATTACGCGCCGGCCCGCCTATTGGGTCCGGACGATTCCACCTAGAGCCGCCGTTTTTAGACTCTACGGAGAAATTCTGATTAAACTGAGTACCGCCGCTAAAAGATTCTTCACTCCAAGCCAGCGAAACTTGCCCGCCCTTAGGGGCAGACAGCGTCGGCCCGGAAGAAATAGTGGCAGGGTCGGCAGAACGATTTGCAACCAGCTCAAAACTGGCTCCGGCATTTAGCGAGCGTCGCCAAAAAATGTCGCCGCCGGAAGCATAACGGGTTTCCCACGCTACATGCACTCGGCCGCCGCCGTCAATAACAGCTGTTGGCTCTATTTCTACATCTGTAGAAGTTGTCATCCGCTGGGCGGGGCTAAAGGTGGCCCCACCATCCGCAGAACGGGAATAATAAATCCTGGAACTGCCCTGCCAAGCGATATGGATGGCGCTGGTGTTAGCCACAACCACCGGATTAGTGTCAAACCGAGTCTGGTTAGAGATATTCTTAGGTGTCTCAAAGCTACTGCCGGCATCATTGGATTTGGCATAATAAATTTCGCAGTTTGAGGGGCATTCAGTCCAGGCTACATGCAATCTGTTACCGCCCAGGTCTTCCTCTACATATATATTGGCGGCAAAAGAACTGGCGGCACTGTTGCTAACATTGGTCACTGCCGACCAGTTAAGCCCATCGTCAACCGAGCGAGCGTACATTATGTCCACTTGGCTGCCAAACTCATGCCAAGCCACATGCACTTGATTGCTTTTGTCGGATGCCACCGAGATAGAAGGTTCTAAAGAAGTTACTCCCGGGCTATTAGAAATGTTTACTGGTGCCGAAAAGGTTACTCCATTATCGGTTGATCTGACATAGTAAATTTCTCTGTCTGTCTCGCTGCCCGAGCCGTCGTATAAAGTGGCCGCCCAAACTACATGCACCAAATTGTCACCCGCCACGGCTATTGCCGGGTTGTGGCCTTCTATCAAATCGCCCGAAATTTTAAGCGGTGGTGCAAAGGTTGCCGCCAGCGCCGTGCCAGGAAAAGCCAAAATCAACATTGCAGCAACTAGTGTGTATACGGCCCTAAAGAAAGTTGGCATAAGCGTCATTATATAACTGCAAAATATTAATAAGCAATAGCAGATTAATTGCCTATAGCGGTACCGCCTACGATATTAGTGCCGCCCTCTATTCTTACTTCTAATGAAGCCGTCGTAAAACTAAAAATAGCCGAACTTGAGCTAAATATGTTAGAACCCCCAGGATCAATCGCATAAGCTCGCCACCAATACTGAGTATTAGGGTCCAAAGGGGGATGAAGATAACGGTGCATTGCCATCGTTGATCCGCTAATTGTTGAGGAGCCAGTATATGCACTCCCGATTTGCTGGTCTTGGTTAAACCAGCCGCTTTGTGAATCGACCTGATTAATAGTTCTAACAATTGACGAACAGTTGCTAGTAGAACAAACGTCGATTTTGTACTGCAAGTAGTCATTATCGGCATCAGTGGTTCGCAGTTGAAATTCCGGCCTGGTCGTAAGGTTTGTAATCGTATCAGCCGGTAGTGAAAGAGTGGGGGCCGCCGGAGGACTTTGAGTATCTCCTACCGTAGCTGTAGGATATTCACAAACTGCCGACGAGCCATTCTTGGTGCAACTGCTCTGCTCTGTTCCACTCGTATTTTTTATCTGGTACCGTAGCAAAGGATTTAGGTCGGTTAAGCTACCGCCGCTGGCACTAGCGCCAAGGTCATAAACTCTAAAATAATATGTGCCGGCTGAAGCGCCATTGTTCTGAAGGGTATAGTCGTACTCTCGCACTGTGCTTGCTGAATGGTCAGAGTTAGCAGCAGCAGCCGTGCCGTTTTCCACGGCATTCCCATTAGCGGTAGAGCCTGTCAAAAGGCTTGATGGCACAGCCGCATCGTCTGTCAGCCCGCCGTCGGCATAGCGCCAGGCCGTGCCACTGCCTTGTGCTCCTACGTCAGTCCATGTGCACGAAAGTGAATCAGGGCAGCCAGCTCCGGTGCTGTATTGCAGTTTTTTCCTCGTATCTGTCTGGCTCATGCCGCCGGCTTCTTTTAGGTTAAATCTGAGTCTAACACTGTTATTATTTGAAATGGTCGCAGTTGTGCTTTCAGCGGCTAAAGCTGTGGTTGGATTACCAGCCGTAATCTCGTCATCGTACCAGCGCCAGTTCATACTCCAGGCCGCGTATGGTTTGTAGGTAAACGACCAGGCTCTTTGGGCGTGCTGTGTGTTGACGCTACAGCCTGAAGTGGTTGTAATTGTCGAGTTCTCCATGTTGGTCGAAATTAATGATTCAAAACTGCTGCCGCCCCACTCCTGGGCACGGATGGCACAGTCAATATCGTCTTTTATATTCATAATTTCATCTGAATTAGGAGATGCAAAAAGCTGGTGCCCATTGATTGTATCGACATTATTTCCGGTTGCGTTGAACCATCCACTGAAACCGGTGCCGTTCGTCCAAGTGTTATAGCTATTTGCCAGAGTACCCGTAGTAACGAACAAGGCTTGAGGAGTGCCGGTGTTGGCCTTCTCCCATGCCACCGATAAATTTTCTCCAGTTAGGTTGGGGGGAGCTTGATCAGAGCCGCTGGTCCAATCTGCGGTAGAACCATCGGATTTCCAAATCCTCGGAGAGACATTTAATCCGAAGCCCGCGAGAGTTTCCTCCCAACCATCAAATAGGGCGATGCGATTGCTAAGTGGATGTGAAGCTAGCTTAACCCAATACCAGTTGTAGTCATCTTCGATACCGCCTAGTCCTACTACAATGGAAAGTGCCCCACCCCACCCCACCCCAGTTGAAGTCCGATACAACAAAGTTCCGGCGTTAATAATAGAAAAATATTCTCCATATGTGATCATGGCTGTACCCGACAGTGTTTCCCAGGCAACGTCGAATGGTCTAGTTGTAATTGAGGAAAGATTCGTGCTAACGACTTTGTCATCAGTGGTCGACCAAGCAGTGCCGGTCCAGCGTGTTACATAAAGGTCATTGTTCGTATCCGAGACAGCTAATAATATTTCGTTACTGCGCTTGTCGCCCATTTGTTCACCGTAGGCGGCTAGTTTTACCCACCTAGGACTACCTGTAAGTGAAGTTGTGCCGTCGTTTAGTGTTATGTCATTCGTACCGTCCGTTGGCGCGCAGTTACTGACCGGCCCCCAGGAAGTACCATCATACAGACAGTAATAGAGCTTCCCCGTAACGCCATTACTGCCATAAACCACCATGGCACGACCCGATTGTTGCTCATAGGCAATATCAAAAGCTTGGGTGACAGTGTTAGTGGGAAGCACCGTGGTGTTCCACTGGGAGGTCATGTCTCCCGCAGCACTACAGGCATCCACACACTTTAGTATATCCAGCCGTCCGTCCGCTTTTTGTTGGCCGATAATTTTTTCCTGCCTCATGGGAGCAGCTTTAGCTGCTACAAACTGGATGGCACTTGATGTGGTTGAGGTGCCATTAATTTCACTTCCCATCGAGCCAGGGGATCCGGAGGTATAAGTTTGGAATTTTTGTTGACCAAGATTGGCAGCATCTCCATAAAAATGCACCCCGTCATTATTCACAGCAGCTTGGATGTGCGGCAGGAAATACCATAAAAACATCCCAGTGATCGCAAAAGATAATAAAATCGTAAGCTTGCGGCGTAGCTTCATCTTATTGCTCCCTGTCCTCATCGCTTAGAGTAACTGCCGCATTTTTAATCGCCGTGGCTAGCCAGCTAAAGTTAATGTCCTCGGTTGCGGTTTTGTTCAGGTAGATGGTAAAGCCGCTGGCAGTCACATTGCCGACGGCGTAGCTATAGCCGCCTTCAACTAATCTCTGCTGCTTAGCTTCGGCGGTGTCTGCGCCGTCGGCGGAATCTTCCAGTTCAAAGTTGGCAACCACAATCGGTGGCTGCTCGTATGGCGAGCTGAATTTAATTTGCACTTTGGCGGCGCCTTGTTTAATTACGGCGTGGCCGCCGGCGTCTTTGTTAAATACCGCCCGTCCGTAGAAGTTAACCAGGTCGTTAAAGTCGGCTCGGCCTCTGAACTCAGCCAGCGCCATAAAGACGGACTTGCCTTTAAACAAAGCATCGCCGGTGACGGTTAAGCCGCCTTGGGTTTCCAGTTGACCAAGAGTAGTTAAGCTAACAGCCGTCACCGGGCTGTCAAAGCTTACTTTAGTTAAATCAACTTCTTCTGGAGCGCTGTTTTGACCGGCAGCGGAATCGTCGGTTGGGACGCTACCTTCTGCCAAAGAATCAGTTTTTGTCTCCAAACTGGATATTTTACCGGCAAGAATCTCCAGCCCTTCAATCTGGTTGGCTTTAATCTTATCGGCATAAAGAGTACCCCTGACGTACACGTCGTGATCAAAGACCGCGTCCTCACCAATAGCTGCCAAGAAATTTATCAAACCATTCTGGGCGTCCAGAGTGCCCAAGTCAGAAGTGATTGGTGGAGCATCCTTTATGTCTGAGTCATAAGGAACCTCCGTCGTAGCACTAGGATTAGACTGGCTGTTGACGGGGGGATCATCAGTCCAGACTCGGAAGTAATCAATCTGTAAATCAAAGGACGTACTCACGGTAGTGCTAATCATTGCAGCCACTCCAAGGGCTGACGTAACGCCGCTCGGGTTGGCCGTCCCGCAGTCGGTAAAATTGATCCCGTTCGAGATATCAGGGTCTACCTTGAACCGAACCACCGTCGAACTCTCCACAATCATTTCAAGTAGGGCAAACTGGGTCGTCGAAACGGCCACTCCACACGCGACATCAATATTTGATCCGCTAGCGGGATTGACTCTGCCTACCCAGTTACCACCATCGGCGTTAGTAAAGTAGACGCCCTCTGCTGGCTCAGCATTAGTGGTATGGTTACCCCAAAGGCCCACCCAGGTATCGCCATCTGCCGCTGCCCGTGTAGGTTTGGCTTTCACCAGTGTCCGCGGAAGATTCGACACGCTTGTAATAAGCGATGAGTTGCCGATAGCAGTCCCCATGAAGATTAAACAACCGGTAGAAGCAGCGGAATTGAGACGTGCGTAACTTACCGCCCCCTCTATCACGCCAAAGGTGCAAGCAGTAATCTCATCAGTTTTCCAGCGCTGGTCATCACCAAATACCAAGCTCTCAGCCGTCGAGTTTGCAATCTCAAAATTAAAATCTTGGCTGAAGTAGCCGTCATAAGACACGAAGCCGCGTGTACTCCGGGCAAAGCCGTATTTATTGACGCCAAAAATTTCTGAACCTAGGTCATCTTCAATCGTGAGTGGCAGACCGCCATTCGCGATCTGAGAGACATCTACTACTATCTTTAAACCATTTCCTGTATAGGCACCCGCGTCGGCGGCGTCCATAGTGATCTGCAGGCCGTCGCCGGCGAACGTGCCGCCGGTAGCCGGATTTACTGTAAGTTGCAATAAATCCAAAGTATGAGCAGCATTAGAGGTTTCAGTAATTACAACTGGTACCCCGCCAGCAGTTTCAATGGTGGCCCCGGAATCGTAGGCGGTTTGTAAACTTCCGCCTCCGCAGCCGGTACAAGAAGCCACAGTTAGAGCGCCAGCTGAAGTTAAGCTGGCGTTAGTGAACGAGAATATGTTGCTACCTGCTGTAGTGCCGCCAATCAATGTGTCCCAGCCAGTACCTATATTTAGGGCTACTTCGGTTACGTTTGCATTTCCGCCGCTGAGGTTGGCAATGTCTATGCCTCGTAAAATGTCACTGTCTGCGCCAGTATCCACTGAAGTTACGTCTATATTAAGGGCCGAAACAGTATCGGCGGTCGCATCATTCCCCAGCGTCAGGTTAATATCCTGCAAAGAACCGGTGTTGGTGACCGTACAGCTGCTGCTGCAGAATTTAAAGTTGCTATCATCGTCCAAAGCCAGCACCAAATCACCCGTACCGCCAGGCGTTATTGTGACATCTGAATCGGTACCTGATTGGATAGTGATTGGCCCGGAACCAGTGCCGACCCTAACCGTACCGGCAGAGGCACTATAAACGGCTTCGCCGCTTTCGTATTTAATCAGCGCGTAATCGGTTGGCGAGGCAATGTTTTCAAAGATTCGAAGTTCACTGGATGAAGTATTAAAGGCCAGACCGTTATTGCCGCTGGCATCCTGAATCACAAACCCCGTTGTGCTATCGCCGTCGGCTTTAAACAGGAATTCAGTGGCACTGCTTGGCTGAATGGTCAGCATGTTGTCGCCGTTGCTTTGGATTTCGAACTTACTGGTTGAGCCAGTGGCGATATTGAACAGAAAATCAGGATCAGTTGCCACGTCTGGAGCGTTAATTACCAAGTTTTTACCAGTGGCCAGATCAATCGTGGCTGGGCTGGTGGAGTTATTATAGACCTCTTGGAGTGTGGCAGAACCGGCACCGCCTGTATCAAGGTCAGTGACTGTACCGTTTTGGCATTTTTTCAGTTTTCCGTCGGTAGAATTAGCCCAAACCGCGTACAAGCCGGCACCGCAGGTTGGGTTGCCGGCCTCTTCGGTAAATTCCAGATAGTCATTGCCGCTAGCGTTACCGATGCTAACTAACTCGTCAAAGGCAGAACTGCCCATAACGGTGGTTAAAGCGCCGGCTTTGGAAATATTCACGGCATTGGCGTTAGTAGTTCCTATATCTACGTTGGCCGCCCCGCCAGCATCGACCGTCAGGATATTAGCGCCGCCAGATGAAACTGTTAGAGCTCCGCTACCCGTATAGCTTTGCCCGGCAGCTACAGTTACCGTCCCGGCATTCGAAACGTCAAAGTTAGTGGCATTAATTAGATTAGTGAATGTGCCGGTGAAGGTTAAACCATTGGTGATAGCCCCGGCAGTTCTAATAATTTCAATACCGTTTGTTAAAGTACCCGTCCCAGTTTGTCCTACTATAAGCCCGGAAGTTACCGTTTCGGCAGCGTTAGCATTGTTTAGATAAGCCAGTGCTGTTGGCACTCCAAAGTTGGCGCCATTATCAGTGTTGGTAACTGATAAGCCATAGCCATAGCTACCACCAACAATCTCATTATGCGTTAAGTTAATGGCTAACGATGTTTCAGACGCGGCTCCCGTATAAGTAGAGTTTAACTTGACATTGGAGTCGTCATCTAAAGTAAAAATAGCATCGCTAGCACCATTAGGTTGTACAGTGACCCCGCCACTATCATCGAACGTAGCAAAAGCAGTTCCGCCGTCACGAATTTCAAAGTCTGCGGTACCGCTTAAGTTGAACCAAACATCTCCTACGTCGGTGCCGCCGGCTGTCACTTGAAGTGGTGAGGCGGTTGAGGTAGCTAAAGTTACTAACTCAAGCAGGGCTTGCTGGTCCTGAGTACCGGAGGTCGAGGCGCTGGATTCTGAGATTGTTAGCCCTGAATCTATAGCCGCACTTGTAAAGTCCCAGTTCCAGAAGACGGAGTTAGCATTTGAATCTTGGGCAGTGCCTTCGCCAGTCGCGGCGGTAATTTGATCCAAGCGCGTAGTAGTGGAATTATCATCCGCTGCACAGGCCCAGCCGCCGGCATCGGTCCACTTAAGCAGTTCGTTGTCGGCACAGGTTTCAATCATTGACAGGCCGCTGGCATCAACCTGCAGGCCGGTGGCGACCGCCAGCGAGTTGCCCAGGTCAAGAGTGATGGAATCAGCGGCCGCTGTAATGCCATCGCCAGCGCCAACCGCTAGAGTTGGCGTAGAACCTTCGCCGCTGGCATCACCGGTGAGACCTGCCCCAGCTGTGATGGTAGCTACATAGTCGTTACTCGTTTCGCTACCCAGCGCAATACCGTCATCCAGGGCATTTAATTCAGCGGCTGAAATAAATGTGCCGTTATTGTCAAAAATATTGTCCCAGTTGGCCCCTATGCGAAAAGCATTGGTAGTACCGGTCGGATTGGTTATGCCGGCTATGTCAATTGCCGACACTCTGTCGCCGGCTTCGGTAGCTCCGGCCGGGTCAACCACCAGCCGTATACCGGCGTTATCCCTATCACCGACTGCCGCGGCAGTCACCAGATTAATCTGCAGGCCATCTACCTGATCAGTAACCGTACCCTGCCCGCTGTTAGAAGCCAAAATTAAGTCGTTAACAGGTGCTGTAGGTGCTGTAACGTGCAGAATAGCGCTGGGCGTGGCCGTACCGATGCCTACTAAGCCGCCGTTCTGCTGCAGGATAATGTAGCCTTTGGAAACATTGGCCGTGGAATCCAGAATCAAGTCCTCGCCGGCAGCCGTACCACCAAAGAGTGATTGCCCGCCGCTGCGGCCGGCCAATAAGGCGTATTGGCTGTGATCGTCATCTGCCAGCCCGGACAGCGCGCCGTGATCGGTAACCACCGAGCCGCTAAAGAAGGTTTCAAAGGCCGTTTCCACCCTGGAGGCACTAGCGGCGTTTTTTTGGAACAATACCCGACCGATCAGGGTGGATAGGTCGCTGATACGTTCCGGCACCGCGGCCGGCGCGTTAGCATCCTGGGCTTCGGCCAAGCTGGAATATTGATTTTGATCATAAACAGACAGCAGCTTGCCACTATTTTGGACATAGAACCATTGGGCTGAGTAGTAATTATCAGTTAAGGTCGCGAGCGTACCGGAGCCATCGTCATATTGAGTATTATTCCACTGGGTTTGGGCGGATTCTTTAATATAGCCGCCAGAGCCGTTGCGGTAGTAACGGTCAAAAGTATCAGTGCCTGAAGTGTCGATGGCGGCAATGTCAAATTCGTTTAGCCGGTCCCATAATTTTCCGGCGCTGACCGTTAGGTTGCGGGTGCCGGTTTCGCCTATGATCAGGCCACCGGTTCTTTTGTCGCGCACAAAGGGGTTGGTGCCGTAAAAACGCTCGATAACGTTGGTAGCTGCGTCGCCCGTCCACTGCGGATTATTGGTAATGTGCAGGGTGCCGCCTTCGTTAATCACGACTCCCAGCGGGAATTCGGTGTCATAATCCCAGGTGTCGGCGGCCTTTATAAATACCTGAGGTGAACCGGCGTTATATTGAACACCGACGTATCGTTTGCTGTTAGCCGGAATGGCTATGCCGCTAGCGGCTGCCCAGTCAAAGAACTTCAATTCGGCTATGTCGTCGTCGGTTGCCCTAATTAACCCTGTGCCGGCGCTGACGTTTATGTTACCGCTACCGGCATCAGTAATAACTCCGCCGGTAATTCGCCCAGGTGAAGGCACTTGATTAAAGAAATGCTGCAGGGTGGAATATGTCGAGCCGGCCACGCGTGTCAGCGGAATAGCGTTCCAGGCGGCGATTGATTGGCCGGCTAGCTGAAAATTGGTAGCCGTGGCAGTGCCGGCTATGTCGGCACTGCCGTCGACTTCTAGTCCGCCTTGGACAAATAGGTCGTTATCATCGGCTACCAAGCCGCTGTTAGCACTGCCGCCACTGTTGGCAATGGCGTTATAGGTTAGGCCGGCAGCCACGCCGCCGATTGCCAATACATCACCGTCACTAAATATAATATTGCCCAACCCGGCATTTAAGGTCAAATTGCCAGCCGCGCCCGAAGCTAATGTTAGCCCTCCGGCGCCGGTGATATTACCGGTGTTAGTCAGATTACCGCTGGTATCAATCCTCAAACCGGTGGAATTTAAGCTAAAGGTATCTAGATTATCGATGCTGCCCAGGGTAATAGTGTCCGCTCCGGCTTCATTAATAAGTACCGAAGCGTTAAAGGTATGGTCAGCCGTCCAGGTAAAAACAAAATCCTGGTCAACCCTTACGGCATCACCACTGATCTCCAGGCCATCGCCGGTTGAAACATCCAAGGCATCGCCGTTGGCGGCTAAGCCGCTACCGGCTAACGCCGTTTCATCAATATTAAAGGTAACAGTATCGTCAGCTGAGCCGTTAATAGTTAAGTTAGTGCCACTGGCGGCCAGTACCAGGGTATCTGTAGTAGAATCCGCAACGGCGTCAGTACCGCTAACATCTATGGTGGTGAAGGCGTTGCCGTGGGTGTCGGTATCAGTGTCTACATCTGGCTGGCAAGCCCAGACGTCGGAGGTCTCATTCCACTTGAGGATTTCAGTGTCACCACAGCCCTGCAGCAAAGTCAAACCGCCAGCCAGGATTTCCATACCTGAGCCGGAAGAAGTAGTAGTGCTAAGCGCATTACCGCTAGCTTGCAAGGTTAAGGCAATGTCATCGGTATTAGCGACTATTCCTCCGTTGGCGGATACTATATTAATAGTAGGAGTACTGCCCTCGCCTGTGGCGTTGCCCGTTAAACCGGCGCCAGCCGTGAAGGAAGCTACATAATCATTGGTGGTGTCAGCGCCCAGAGCGACAGCATTCAAACCAACAGTTAACCCAGCACTAAAGGAGCCGGTTATGTCGCCGGTCGCCGGTGATTCACCGACGTTTACGTATACCGGATCAAGCGTGCCGCTGTAATTAGCACTAGATAATAAAGTACCGCTGCTGCCGGACAGCGTAAAGGTGCTGTCGGCCGCTAAATCACCGACGTCCAAAATCGCGAAGAAGCTGGGCGAAGCACCGCTTTCTAGAAGTTTTAATTCGCTGCTGGAATTATTTAAAACAATGTCAAAAGCGCCGGTTTGGCTCCAATCGGCGCTCAAGGGCCCCAGAGCTACAGCGTCCGAACTTATCTGGATACCGTTACCGGTGGTAATGTCCAAGCCATCTACATTTGCTACCAGCCCGGCGCCGGCTAAGACACTCTCTACTAGATTAAGAGTAACTGTATCCGTCGCTGAATCGCCGGTAATCGTCAGATTAGTGCCGCTAGCGGCCAAATTGAGCGTATCGGTTGAACTGTCGGCTACCGGATCAGTGCCGGCCGGCGTATTGATAGTTTCAAAGGTGTTTGCCCCGCCGCCACCAGCATTATCAGAAGCACATCCCCAGCTAAAGCCGGTGTTGTCCCATTTTAGAACGTCGCCTTGGGAACAACCACGGAGCAACGAAAGTTCACTGCCAGCCAGCTCAAGTCCCGAAACTGAAGATGCTGTCGCTCCGTCAGCGGCTGTGGTATCTAATTTAATTTCTATAGTATCAGCATTAACGGCAATTCCGTTACCTGCGCCTACCGCCAAGGTTGGAGTACTGCCCTCGCCGGTAGCATTCCCGGTCAAACCGCCGCCAGCTGTAAAGCTAGCTACATAATCATTAGTGGTATCAGCGCCCAAAGCCACAGAATTGGGGTCAATCGTCCAGATTGTGCCCGAACCCGAAACACTAATATCTCCTTTATCGCCATCAGAAACTCCTCCACCTCCGCCACTGTTGTCATCAGTACTACAAGCCCATGCCGAACTGTTCCACTTAAGAATTTCGCCGGAACTACAGCCGCCGATAAGACGCACTCCGTTGCTTGAAACCTCTAGTCCGGAGTTTGAGTCAAGCGTTGTTGTGGTTCCCGTTGTTAATATATCTACAGCTATGCTGTTGTCGGCGAGGCTGATACCTTCTCCCGCGCCCACCTTGATAGTAACAGCGCCTTTATCGCCGCCTCCAGCCAGACCATCTCCGGCTATAATCTCCGTTATTGATGATCCTGTTGTAGTATTTCCATCAATCTTTATACCAGCGGCCAGTTTCTCAGAAGTGATCGAGCCGTCAGCAATGTCCTCTGTTGTAATACTCGCATCAATTATGTCTGTTCCGTCAATGGGCAGTATAGCTAGGTCGCCGTTTTCATTACCTGGCTCCCGGCCGTCTACGAAATCGCTATTTAAGTTCACTATCAACCCTTGATCCTCAAGCGCCAGCTTATCGCTGTCAAAATATAATGTATAAAGCGGCTGGACTTTGCCTTGGGCATCAGGCTGAAACACCTGGTTAACATCTGCAAACTGCAAATTTCTAGTAGCCACGGCATACTTTTTGTCATCTATCAGGTTAACGAATAGTAGTGACAGCTTTACCAGCGGCCTAAGATCGTCCTTCCAACCCCTGTGGTCTACATACTTTAAGCCGTTGTCTACTTTAAGGCCCGTATTAATCTGGGTAGTAGCTGATTTAACATCAGCACCTTGGTCTCCAGGAATAAGCGACAAGCCAAAAGTTTTGGCTGTCGAACTGGGATTTATAAGAAAAGCCGCGGTTAAGGCGATAATAGCTGCCCCGAGCGGGATCAAAACTACTCCCAATATCCCAAAGCCAAGCAACACCCTTCTGCGCAGCCGATGAATATTTGTATGGTGTTCGGTTACCAGATGGCGAACCGCCAGCCCCGTCCCCGGCTGCTTCTCCGTAGGTTCTTTGTCTTCATCTGCGGTTTGAAGCGCTTCTTCCAAATTAGAAGCTTTGAGCGGTTCCAAAACCTCTTCCTCGATTTCTTTTTGGCGGATAAAGTATTCGGAGTTTAAGAACTTCTCTAGGGTTTTGCGATCGTAACGGCGCTCGTTGTGCCCGTTTCTTATGGGTGATATTAAACCTTTACCCTCCAGCCTGCGTAGTGTAGAAGACGAGATCTTCAGCATTTTGGCGGCTTCGGAAATGCTAAGCGGCTGATTTAGCTTAGCTCTTTCCAGCTCCTCGATGGAGAAGTATCGATTCTTGCCGTCAGGCCGCGTAGATTTTAAGACGCCAGCTTTGTCCCAACGTCTAACTGTATCAATCGAAACACCCAATATAGCAGCTGCCTGGCTAATAGAAACCAGGCTCTTAGACTTTGCGTCGCCATTTAGGCCGTTTGTCATTTTTAGGTTTTTGTTATTGTTTCTAAGCTTAGAACACGTTTTTGTATATATAATGTGTTCAAGGATAAGTGTAGCAATATGCTTATGCCTATGCAAGTGTTATTCAATACCTAGGCAGCCTATCTGTGTCGGCTTGCCACTTAGGTGTTACAGGGTACAGTTATCCACATATGCAAAGCTTAGCCAGGGGCTTTTGCCCGGCCTGAACCTATGCAAACATTGCTCAAATCGTTAAAAACCGCGCCTCACGACATGCTAAAAATATCAACCCGCTTGGTCCTGGCAACCCCTGTTTTGAACAACTCTTGCCTAGGTATGAGTAAGCCATCCAGCGTTATAAAAATGGTCAGGTGTGCGCGCCTAAACCAGCTTTGAACCTGATATATAATATAAAGAAATGAAAAAGGTTGAAAACGTTGATGATTATATTGCGGCCTACCCTCCCGCCACAGCCAAACTGCTAAATGAAATCAGACAAATTATCCGTTCAGCGGCGCCTGAGGGCACCGAGAAAATCAGCTATGGGATTCCCGCCTATAGCTTAAATCGGCGATTGATCTATTTTGGCGCCTTTAAGAACCACATCAGCCTCTTCCCGGCTTCATCTACAGCCATAGAAGCCTTTAAAAAAGACTTGGCCGGTTACCAAACTTCGCGCGGTACTGTCAGGTTGCCGCTGGATCAGCCGCTACCAACTAAGCTTATTAGAAGAATTGTAGAATTTAGAGTAAAAGAACTCGCTGAAAAATAGCTGGGAAAGATTTTTGCCGATATATCGGTGTCACTAGATAGTGCCACATCAAAGAATAACCATAAAAATGATGCGCCGTGGAGCTTGAGCCTGATCTCTCGAGCCCAAGCTCCACGGTATTAAGGGGATAATCCCCCATTGATCAGCACCTCTGGATCACTGATTGACGCGGTGGCACACTCTCATACTCCGCCAGTTCTTGGTAAAGGCCGAGACGTAGTTGAGCGCACTGCACATGTGGCCAGTGCGCATGTGCCGGTTGATGGGGATGACATCGCCGCCTCCGGTAGAGCTTCCCTTGTGATACGGCCCTTTGTAGAGGGCGTACCTGTACCAACTGCGCGTGTAAAACTCGGCGGTGATATACCAGTCCCCGATCTCCGTGCCGCCGCCCCAGTTGCCGGTCACGCTGTTAACCCACGTGCCGCCTCCCGAGATGTAGACGCAATACTGCGGAGGTCCGTAGTTGGGGTTGCCGAAGGCGCAGCCCCAGGCTGAAGCAGAAGCTGACGGCGCGGCCGCGAGTGCTGCCGCGAAAACGGCAAGGATGGCAGCCAACCGTAGTGGACGATAGAACTGCAAGGTTACCACCTCCTAGTCGATCATTATTGAGAACAGCGCGTCGCAGCCTGGCCACCGTCAGGCTGGATCATGCTGTTCTCAGTGAAGTGCTGTATCGTTTTAAGTGCTGTCCTACAGTCGAATCCGTAGAACTAATTGCATGATATAACTTTTTCGTTGGGAGTAAAGACACTACCTTCCCCCTCATGCTTGCGTAATAAAATTAAGGTGGTTATTCTACTTTGATGAAAGAAGTTCTTGAGAAAGACGGAGGTGGTGAATATATCCAATCTTTAGATCTTAAAGCTAGGGTTGATAAAGCGAAAGAAGCCCTAAGTTTAGGTAATGTAGCAACAGCAGCTTACCTGCTTGATGCGGATGAAGAAACAGTCTTACGTGTAGCCGGTTACCTAATACCAGAATCTGCCAAAACGCCGACCGAATCTGAGCAAGAGAGGCACGATTCACTCCGTCAAATGGGCGAATTTCTTAGAGCTCGGAGGAAAGAGAAACACTTATCCCTAAGAGAATTGGGTAAGCTCTCTGGTGTTAGCAAATCGCAGATTCACAATATAGAAAGCGGCTATCACCCCGAGACTGGCAGGCCGATTCAGCCTACATTAAAAACTCTAGAGAATCTTGCCTGGGGTTTAGGCGTTGATAAGAATGAATTATTTGCCATGGCTGGGTATGAGGCGAGTGAGGAGGACGAGGAATAAACCTCAAACCTTACCTCTTTGAGTGTTGTTTTTAGGCCAAAACACCTCGAGAATAGCTCCGCAAGGTAAAAAGAGGTGGGCTCTATCCCCCTTCATAACTAAAGTGCTTGTGTTTTCTGGCAATATGTGATATATAGTAGGCGTCCATAAAATATAAAAATGGAAAAGAAATAAAAATGAGTAAAGACTTAAACCCGCAACCAGTTCCTGAAGCTATACGTCATTTGGATTTTGAGCCCCAGTACGCCAAAGATCGACAGATCCTCGATAAGATGAATAGCTCTGGTGAAAGCCCTGAGGCGGCTGAAATCCGCAGTGAAGCCGAGGCTGGCGTCTACTCCGCTGCTGAACCAGTAACTGAAGAAGCAAATTCGATCGAGCACAGTCGTAAATTCCCTGCCGAGATGGCAATAGAGTACATCGCAATTAAAGATCCAGAAAAAGCAGCACGAGTATGCTCTGAGATAGATAGACACCTAGAGAAATTATACGAGCAAGCCGAGGAAGTTACCGATTGGAACCCAGCAGTTGTTACAGCCTACATGCGTGCCGCATATGGAACAGGGTATGACGATTCAGCCGTGGATCCTCAGGGTGAATTTTACAAGCGACTAGGATACCGTCATCCTCTGCAGGGTGCCTAGGCTCCCTTTACTCTTCCAAAATCACATACTTCCTGTCATCCAAAGATAAAGCCCCCCGTTTCCGGAGGGCTTTATATAATTCGGCACCTCAGCACTAAAATCTTGATGCTCCATAATCTGATTGCAGGCTGCTCCGCTCAGCCTGCCTGCCGGCAGGCAGGGTTTTAGTAGCTGGACAGGTTTATCCAGCACCAACGTGATGGTGCTGTGGCCCCTCCAGGCGTATAATCGGGGATATGGCTAAATACAAAAAATCGATCTTGCTTCTTATATTAGCCTTATGTGCATTCGCGCTAGGTTCCTTAGTGGAAGATGCCGCTTTTTTATCTTTAATAGCCTTTATCGCCTTTATAGTTATGGCTGTTAAAAGAGCTTATGCTGCCTCTGATACTTCTAGATCAAAAGTTATTTTAATATCTATCTTAAGCACCGTTCTAGTCGTGCTTTTTATTATTGGATTTACCTACATGAACCCCCCTCAGTGCCCGGATAAGTACACCCAGGCTCAAATCGACGCAGCCAATGGTAGTTGTATAATCGGTGCTAATATTGGAATCGGCTTATATTTCATGTTTATCGTAGTGCCAGTAGCGGTCCTTGTATCTGTGCTTTGGATTAAAATACTATTTTCGGCTAAAAAACCAGGAGAGAAAGCCTAATTTAAGAGGGCTCTATCCCTCAAGCCCTAATTCTTGAAGACTCGAAGTAGGGATATTCTTCCTCTTCTCGCTCAGGAATTACAGCTGGGCAAGCCTTTTTTATCCTGTGGAGTTCGAAGACTATTCCACTGGGTCCCCGTCCGAGCGTATAATTGCAGCTATAAGGAGTGTATATGGAAATACTAATAGGCTTAGCTGGCTTAATCGTTGGCCTTTTCTTGTGGTCAAATATTTATGGAGGGCTTTTTGCTACTCTACCAATCGTCATGAAATTAAAGAAGTCGGGAGATATAAAACAGATAAAGTGGGGGCAACTTCTTGGCTCAGTAGTGTTAGCTTCACTTATCCTGTTAGCCGCAGCTATATGGGTTAAACCATTCTTCGCAGGAGCGGTGGTCGCAGGCGCTATAATGCTGTTCAATATTGGAAAGCTTCGAGGTGAAGCGAGAGAGAATATCAAAAGAGATTATCCAGAGATTAGCTCCCATGACAAAAAATAACATCCCGCCAATATATATAGGCAAGACTTTCAGGGAGGACGCTTGGGATGATGATAAAAATGAATTTTTTAGCTTATCAAACGAGAAAAAATGGGAATGGGGTTATTGGGTCGAGGAGCAAGCAACTAAATTCAACTTCAAAGTTGGCTTTATCACTGGGATAAGTTTGAGTTTAATTATTTTTTTACTTAGTCTTGGACTTTTAGCTGATTAATTTTGGATTCGGACTCCAGAAACAGGGGTAGCTTAGCCTTTTTTCATTTTGTGCATCATTACTGCTGTCTTTCTTATTTCCTTCGAAGATTGATCATTATCTCCACGAGCGACATTGATTGATATTCTAGAAATCTCCTTCTCGCGAGCGATTAAATAGATAGCAGCACTAAGTATTATCGTTCCTAAAGGCAATCCATATTTAATAAGCTTATTTTCTGCGGGTAACAATGAAAAACCTATTATTAAACCCAACAGAAGAAAAAATAATACTGCCTTAATGGAAGACCAAGTTGCCCAGCCAGGTTTATCCATGGAGTCTTTTGGAGCAAGCCAAGCCATCCAACTGGCAAGTAATAACACTATGCTTAAGATAATCCATCCTATCATATATGGATAATAGCATGGCTCACGGGTCCGGGCATAAGGAGCCGGCCCGAACAGATGTTGTGCTTGAACAGGCGCCCTTGGGCGCGAGAGCTGTTTGACGAACAAAGTTGCCAGCGGCAAGTTTGTGAGGAGTTCTCGAGCGAGCCTGTTCAGCACTAACAGATGTATCGAGGCGGCGACGCGCCCGGCGGTTTGCCACACTTTGCCGCTCAAAGTGTGAAAATATTGCTTCTTGGAAAGAAGTTTAAGCCTTTTTACTTTTGGGTTTGATATGCCAATACCAATATGTAATTAGCCCGAGGATGTTTAGGAGAACACCGACCCAAATCCATACCGAAGGATTCTCTAACTTTCTTTTCTTGGCATCCTGGTACATCCAAAGGCCTAACGCAAGCCCTACTACGAGGTCGATAAATAGCCAGTTCATATTTTTCCTTTCTGCTTATCTAGAGGTGATAATAGCAGTTTTAACAGCAAAAAAGATAAAGCCCCCCGTTTCCGGAGGGCTTTATATAATTCGGCACCCCCGCACTAAAATCTTGATGCTCCATAATCTGATTGCAGGCTGCTCCGCTCAGGCCTTAGTAGCTGGACAAGCCCTCCAAGCGTATAATTAAGGGATGGAAGGATCTCCAAACCCTGAAGAACAGAATCCTGGGCAAGAAATTGCAGATGTTTTATCGCGCCTAGGAGAAGAATATGGTTTTGACTCAGAGACATGCGAAGAAATCGCTGCTATGCCCTTTTCAGATGCATTCGAAACTGCCTACAGCTATCTTTCTCAAGCTGGGCTTGACCCGGACGAAATTCTTGACGAATTCATGGAAGAGCCCACAGACCAAGAATAATCACAGCCTATTCCTTTTACCTTTGTGCTTGAAAAAGGTAAGTTAGTATAGTTTTATACATCTATGAGATTAAATCCGTTTGAAACCCCACAAGGCATCCAAATAACCCGAGAGCCAGTATCTAGATTACGGCCGCACTACACCAAGTACCATCCAGTCCCCATGATGGTTCCTCAAGAGGGAGTTAGAATTTCTGCAAGTAATGAAATTACCGCTCTACACGAAACAGTTTGGCCAGTCGAAATACCCCTAGTACCCCCCACCTTAAAAGAAAGTCTTAATTTACTGCGGCAAAAACGTACAGCCGCAAAGTTAGGTTCCGCAGTGATCAGTCTTCAATAAGAGTGCAAAAGAAAAACCACCCTTTCGGGTGGTATTTCTATAATTCGGCACCGTGCTATTTTCCCAGGGCTAAAACCCAAGTATTGTAACCGCTGCTGGGCTTAACTGCTGTGTTCGGTATGGGAACAGGTGTTTCCCCAGCGCCATGGGCACCGACCTGAACTTTGTAACGCTTTCCCTGCCGGCCGGCGAAGCCGGCCGCTCCGGAAAGCTCTTGGTGAATCGCGGTGTCAATAACGCTGCGGCTCTCACTCACCGTATGTTGAATACGCTTCGTTCGAGTCCTCGCTAGTTCCTAGCGCTCCACTCGAGTACAAATCTCAGGACAGTGTCCAGACAAAGTACAATATGTTGTTAAACAAACGACAAAGTAGTCATGGCTACCTCTGTTGGCTCGTAAGCCAGCAAAGTATAGATGATTACCAATAGCTAGTCAATACACTTTTTACGACTATGAACTAAACCATAAAGTTTACCTCATAGCCGCTCATAAAAAGTCAATTGGCCGTTAGTATACCTCAGCTGAATGCATTACTGCACTTACACTTAGTACCTATCAAACTCGTAGTCTTCGAGTGGCCTATGGGGAAATCTAATCTTGAGGCCAGCTTCGCGCTTAATATGCTTTCAGCGCTTATCTGTTCCGCACTATAGCTACCCGGCAATGCTCCTGGTGGAACAACCGGTACACCAGAGGTGCGTTCGTCCCGGTCCTCTCGTACTAGGGACAACTCCTCTCAAATTTCCTAACGTCCACAGCGGATATAAACCGAACTGTCTCACGCGTGTCATTCCACCATTACTGGCGGCACGGACTATATCTTCACCCTTTCCGCCGGATGGCGGACGAGGGGTCGACGTATTATAGGCCACTAGTTGTGGATCCTATCTCATCTATTAAGGGCTGCTTAATAGATTCAGTCTCTACGGGGACAGAAATTGTTTGTCTCTCAAAAAATGTTATGACTTTGGCGCTGGTGATCGTTCTCTTCTTGGAGTAATTGAACCTGGCTGTTTTATCAACCAGCTGGCTCAATTTGATCAGTTGCGATTTGGTCATCTCACGCTGCCTAGGATGGGCCTTAATTATCTTAAGGACATCCTTAGCTAACTGTTTCTTGAGTCGAAGATAAGGATAAAAGAGGTTTAACAAACTCTCTACTTCCCTTAAGCCAACTATGGTGTATTCGGTCATGCCGTCTCGGCGTGCTCGAATATAGCCAAAGCCTAGCTGCTTCTTCAGCCAAAGAAGAAATTCTTGATGGATAGTTTTTTGATAGAAAACTATACTGACTCTTATCTGATAACCCAGCTTGTAATCTTTGCGTTGTACAAGTTGAGCGATGATAGAGCCATCGCCATCTAAAAATCCAGCTATGTAGGCTTTTTCTTCGTTAGACAAGACGATTTTGTCTTCCCTCGGTATTGCCCTTCGGATCGTTCGGCGATCCGAGTCGGGTTTCACCGATATTAGTCGAATGTTGATACTGTTGGTGCGATGTACACCAGTATCTTACTACTTTTCAGTAGTAGAACGCAATGTAATTTACGTTCTGAACCCAGCTCACGTACCACTTTAATGGGCGAACAGCCCAACCCTTGGAAGATGCTCCTCCTCCAGGATGTGATGAGCCGACATCGAGGTGCCAAACAGCGCCGTCTATGTGAACTA
>JBBDZU010000004.1:0-21066 GCA_040900055.1 Saccharimonadales bacterium (SeqCode)
TCGGCCCGACAGGCAATACCCTTATCCAACCCTCGACTAACTCAATTAACGCTTTCTCTGTCCAAAACGCCGCTGGCACCTCACTACTGATTGGCGCCGATACCCTAAACGCTAGGGTAGCGATCGCTAGGGCTGTACCGCCTGATTACACGCTTGATGTCGGTGGTGACATTAATACCTCTACTGGCCTGAGAGTAGCCGGCAACCTAGTCTGTAGTTCGACTTGTTCACCTGGCAGTGGCTCCGATAACTATATCCAAAACCAAGACGGTGGAGCTTCTGTCCAAACGGCTAACTTTGCCATCCAACCAGCTCTTGGCACCACCATGGCCGCTTATATCCGCGGCGCCTCCGGCCAAAGTGCCGACTTACTTCACCTAGTTGGTAAGGCTGCCGGTGATGTTAACCAAACCGTAGCTACCTTTTCGGCTTCTGGAGCTGTCTTATTTAAAAACGCCGTTGATTCCACTACAGCCTTCCAGATCCAGAATGTTGCAGGTAGTAGCCTTTTAATAGCCGACAGCACTAACCTAAGAATTACCCTAGGTTCGGCCTCTGCCACACCAGTCATTCTAGTCTTAGGCAATAAAAACACTGATGGTGATCCCACTTGTACTACAGGGGGTGTTTACTATAATTCTAACTTTAACCAGTTCCGGGGCTGTGTTAATGGTGCTTGGACAACTTTTGCCAGTGCCGATGGCTGGACCTATGCGGCTGAAACTTGGACATATGCCTCTGCCGATAGCCCAACCTTTACCTTCACTGTCTCTGGCGATCAGACCAGTAAATACTCCCCCGGAATGAGGATAAAGCTTACCCAATCCTCTACTGTCAAATACTTCATTATTACAGCGGTGAGCTACTCTAGCCCAAACACTACCCTTACGGTTTATGGTGGCACTGACTACACCTTAGCTAATGCGACCATTAGCGCAAATTACTACTCCGCTCAAAAAGGCCCGGTCGGCTTCCCGCTCAATCCGGTAAAGTGGACAGTTGAGACACGGAGTACGGCCTATGCGGTGCGTGGTTCCGGCTACACAGCGGATACGTGGTATGACCTGACCGCTTCGGTGAATCTTGTTGTTCCTATCGGGGCGTGGCGATTGCGTTACGAAGGACTCCTCTGGAACGAAAGCGCCGGGAACGTGAAGGCGACACTCTCAACCTCAAATAACTCAGAAACAGATTCGGACTTTCGATCTCGGTCAGCTATACATACGGCTGGCGAGGGACAAACGGTAGGACGGGAAAAGCACGTCGTCCTGGCAGCGAAAGCAACGCATTACCTTCTTGCGCAAGCCCCTGGGGGTGGCAATGGGTTCGGATTTGAGGGGTCGAAGATTCCCACCATCATCCGCGCTGTCTGTGCTTATCTGTAAATTTAGTCGATAATAAAATGAAAGTAATTATCTATTGAGGTAGACTAAAAACATGCCCGAGACTATTTACCTAGCCTTGCTGCTAGTGCCTATATTGCTAGTTTCCATGTCTATTCACGAGATGTTGCACGCTTTTGCAGCCGACAAATTGGGTGACAGCACGGCCAGGGTAATGGGTAGGGTATCATTAAACCCTCTTAGGCATATTGACCCAGTCTTTACGGTGGCCATGCCACTATTTTTGTTGGTGGCCGGATCGCCAGTGCTGTTTGGAGCGGCTAAACCAGTCCAAGTTAATTTTTCCCGCGTACGTTATGGAGAATACGGCGGTGCCATTATTGGTATGGTAGGCCCACTGTCTAACCTGTTAATTGCCGTTTTAGCGGCTTTAGCTTTTAACTTTTTTGCGCCGGTTGGCGGCCTGGCTTTTGATATTTTACGGCTGACTATCCTGTTGAACGTTGGTTTATTTGTGTTTAACAGCATCCCTTGGCCGCCGCTAGATGGCTCAAGGTTGCTCTACGCTTTTGCCCCTCGGCCTTTGCAAGAATTTATGGATGCCATTGAGAGAATGGGACTGCTGGGTTTGGCCATATTTATTCTGCTTTTTTACCAGTTTATTGGCCCGGTGATATTAAGCGTAGTGCAGCTACTAACTAGCACACTAGTCTAAAAAACTAAAAAAGCTGCTTAAGAATAAGCAGCTCCTTAGTGCGCCGGAAGAACTATAAGCCGGGTTTTGTCCGCTTTCGCCGACTGGCGAATGGCGGGTTGGCCATCTATCTAGACCTACTGTTGCCAATAGGTTCGAGCGGTTTTTTTCGACAAGCCGCGACACAGACGGTCTTAATGCGACATATCTCCTTGCAGCAGACAGGGTTTACCTTCTTCGACAGTCACCTGCCGAAGCTGTGGGCTCTTACCCCACTCGTTTCATCCTTCCCAGCTCTTGCAAGCAAGGCTGGAGGTTTCGTTTCTGTGGCACTTTCCCTAGGATTACTCCCGGTTGCCGTTAGCAACTGTCTTGTCCATGTACTGCCCGGACTTTCCTCTCCCCATATTATTGGGGAGCGACCAACCGTTCTTCCGGCGCTTTGATCATTATACCAGGGGTAATTGGCTTTTTAAAGCCCTTTTGCCAGAGCTTTCTTGTTCATCCAGGATGCGATTGACTTCGCTATCAGCAATCTTATTTAGCTCCCGCGGAACGTAGTTAAAAGTTACTTCTTTGAAGAAAGTGGCCAAATTTTTAACTTCCTGGTGGAGCGGTATAAGCTCACGATTTTTAACTCGGTAGAGGTTGTTCATTTGATTAACAACCAGTTGACTGTCGGAAAATAGCGAAATTTTTTCGATGCCTAGCTCGCGTGCCCTCTCTAAGCCCCGCTGCAGGCCGCTATATTCGGCTTGGTTATTAGTAGCCAGCCCAAGATAAAGCCCGGCTTTTTCTAAAACTACATCATTCATCCCATAGATGACGTAAGCACAGGCCGACTCGCCGGGATTGCCCCGCGAACCACCGTCAGTATAGAGCTTAGCTTCCTTAACCTTTGGCATCACAGCGCCCGGTGAATTCAACATCCCTATATCTTATAATATTTGTGCGGGGTGTAGCTTAGTTTGGCTAAAGCGTACGGCTGGGGGCCGTGAGATCGCCGGTTCAAATCCGGCCACCCCGACCAACAAAAAGCCCGTCAAGTGACGGGTTTTTTGTTTGGCCGGTTTAGGCACTCAATTTACTCTGCGACTGCAAAGTGGGTGTCCGCACGTACAGTTCACGAACCGTCCCGTATGTAAGACTCCCTATTTCCAAAAGATTAATCAGAAAATATATTGTGCCTTACCAGCCACTTACTATTATACACCCGCACTTGGATTAACACCTTAAAGGCTCTCTAATTCTTTTTTTGAGTAGCCTCTACGACAGCTTTAAAAGCAGCTGGCTCATTCACGGCTAGTTCGGCCAGGATTTTACGATCAAGCATAATCCCAGATTTTTTCATCCCGGAAATTAACTGGTTATAGGTTGTGCCATTCAATCTAGCCGCGGCATTTATGCGGCTATTCCAAAGGGACCTAAAGGTTCGTTTACGGTTGCGCCTATCTCTATAGGCAAACTGTAGGGACCTAGTAACGGCTTGCTTACCGCGCCGTACGCTGGAGCGGTGGGCTTTAGTCATGCCTTTGGTTTGGTGCTGAATTTTACGGTGGCGCTTGCGGGCAGCCACGCCCCCTTTAACTCTCATAACCGTCCTTTAGTTGCCTAACTTTTTTTTAATGGTTTTGGCTCTTTTGCCTGTGACGATTTCCAGTCCGGCAAATTGGCGCTTTCTAGCCGAACTTTTCTTTTCCAAAAAGTGGCTAGCCGTAGCGTGCCTGCGGAGCAATTTGCCAGTCTTAGTCAATTTAAAACGCTTTTTAATACCGCTATGGGTCTTTAGCTTAGGCATTTTATCCGCCTAAACTTTCCATTCAATGTGCACCGCTCTTGGTTAGTGTACTGCATAATCTTATTAAATTTAACCTCTTTAGTTTCAAAAGGACGAGACATTTCCCAATGTAAAGTTTTGGCGGACGAAGTTATTTTTTTCTAACAACGAAACTGAGCTGACGACCGGCAAATTGCGGTTCTTGATCAACAACAATCTTGTCGCCCAAATCTGCAACAATCCGCTCGGCCAACTTAAAACCTAGGTCTTTGTGGGCCAGTTCTCGTCCCCGATAGATTACCGTAATTTTCACCTTGTGTCCAGTTTCCAAAAAGTCGCTAACTTTTCGTAATTTAACCGATAAATCGTGCTGGCCAATTTTTAGGCCAACCCTCATTTGCTTAATGTCCAGCCTTTTTACCCCTTTACGGCTTTTTTGGGCTTGCTTAGTCTTTTGGTAATTGTATTTACCCCAATCGACTATTTTAGCGACAGGCGGTTTTGTGTCTCCTGAGACTTCTACTAGGTCAAGCCCAGCTGTCTCGGCTGCTGATAGCGCGGCCTCTAGGCTTAAAACCCCAAGTTGGCGCCCATTTTCATCAATAACCCTTAGTTCCTTTGCCGAAATTGCTTGGTTTATCCGCGGGGTACTGGCGATGTTGATTTCTCCATGTAGCTGCCCCAATAATAACAAAACCAAGCTAAGCCACACAATAGGTGTTTATGACTGATACTCCCCATGTGCGCCTAATGCAAGGAAGCAGCGAGCAACAGACGTGCTGTATTTAAATTCTGTGAAGGAGTAGCGCAGCTGCTGACAAAGCAGTAGGCCATAAGTTTCGGCAGAGTTTCTGGCTCATGCCAGAAAGCAGGCTGAAACGATGGGGAGTATTCAGGCAAAGATTTGCTGCCGATACTGCAAAGCCTCACTAATATCAGCCGGCGTAATAGTATCTCTACCTGACAAGTCAGCAATCGTCCTAGCAACCTTAACTGTCCGCACATATGAGCGGGCCGAGACACCTAATTTGGCAGCAGCATTGTCTAAAAAGGCCTTGGATTCATCTGTAAAGCTGGCTAAGTTGCGGATTTCTTTGTTGCTCATAGATGAGTTAAATCGACCTTGGCCAAGACGCTTGATTTGCCGCTCAAAGGCCTTTTCTACCCGTAGTTTAATGGCTTTTGTCTCGTTTGGACGACTTTTGCTATCTAAAATCTTTTTATGATCAACATCATGGACTGGCAAGTGCAGGTCAATTCTGTCCAAAATCGGCCCAGAGACTTTCTTTTGGTACTTATCAATGGCGGCTGCCGAGCAACGACAAACTTTATTAGTTCCGTAGTAACCGCAGGGGCAGGGGTTTTGTGTGGCCACAAGGATAAAATCAGCTGGGTAGGTGGCCGAATCCTTAACACGAGCAATTGTCACCATTCCGTCTTCCAGCGGCTGCCTTAGGGCCTCTAAAGCGCTGTGGCTAAATTCTGGCAGCTCATCTAAAAATAAGACACCGCGATGAGCCAGACTAGCTTCGCCTGGCTTGGGCCGCGAGCCGCCACCGACTAAAGAAGTGGTAGATGCCGTATGATGGGGTGCTCTAAAGGGCCGGATTGTAATAATTTGGCTGTACTCCCCGGAACCTAAGCTGTGCAGTTGGGTAACTTCTAAAACCTCGTTGTGTTTTAGCTCGGGCAAAATACCGCACATGGCTTTGGCTAACATGGTTTTTCCAGTTCCCGGAGGGCCGTGCAACAAAATGTTGTGATGACCAGCTGCCGCAATTTCTAAGGCTCGCTTAGCTATAGGCTGGCCGGTTATTTCGGAAAAGTCTAAAGCATCTTCTAAATATTTAGGCGGCAGGCTGCGCCCTTTGCCGCTCTTCACAGATCGCAACGCCAAAACGCCGCTCAAATCTAAGTAAACATCGCGCAAACTACTAGCAGCCTTAACGGTAATATCTGGTACTAAAAGCGCTTGATCTAAGTTCTCTGCGGGAATGTAAAAACTGGCTAAGCCAAGCTTTTTAGCGGCTAGCAAACGACCTATTAGTCCGCGGACGGATTTTAACGATCCATCGAGGCCAAGTTCGCCTAAAAATACGGCATCCTTTGGTATTTCATCGCTCTTTATTTGGCTATCCTGGACTAAAACTGACACCGCCATACTTAGGTCTAGACTGGTTGAATCTTTAGGGATATCGGCCGGCGACAAGTTAATGGTTACCCGTTTTTTAGGGAAGGGAATGGTCGAGTTGGCAAAACTGGCCCTTAGACGTTCTTTTGCCTCATCGACAGCTTTCGAAGCATAGCCGATGATAACAATTGCCGGCAGTCCGTTTGTGATATGGCACTCTACGTCAACACTCACCGGACTAGTTCCAGAATAATCAACGATACTTTTTATGCTTTTTGTCACTTTTATATTATCGCATCATCTTTGGTAATTAACAAAACACCCAGGTTTTTAGCCCGGGTGTTTTGTTTTTGGGGAGTTTGATTTTGTTGTTTGTTTGGGAGGCCTGGATGGAACAACGGCTTGCGAGAAGCCGTTGTTACCTCTGTGATTTTTGTTTTGAGCACTTTTTTTATTCAAGTGCCATTTTCATCTTATAAATACATTTTAAGGCTGTCAATACGTTTATGCTAAAAAAGCTGTGCATAACTATTTCCGAATTTAGCCAGGCCAGACAATCAGCTGCAAGTTTGCCAAACTAAAAGCTATGGAAATGCCAAAGAATTTAAGGATTTTAGGTCTTTTGTCTCAACCGAAGCAAAAAATTACACAACCAAAAAGCCAAACAAGCTTAGGCATTGCTTCGGAACTAAAGATTTTATGGATTCTTGATTTCACGATTGACCAAGGCCGTCTATAGACGGATAGTTTTGGCAAGAAAATATGTGCTCACAAATTAAGTTACAGCCCACTGTCTAGTAGGCCTAAATAGCCGCTGGGAGATTAACAAAATAACTTTTATTGGCCACGCTGGCCGATTTCTAATTAAACAAAATGATCTGGATCAGTCTGTCTGATTCATTGTTGTCTAAAAGACTTATAAAATAGTCCTTCTCTCAATCTGTCACGATGTTTTATTCACTACAATTAGAGATTGACATAACCAATACGCAGCTATATGCTAACGGCGTAAGTTAAAAACAAAAACTTACAATTTAAAGGGCCTCTAAAAGGGCAAAACAGCGCTCTATTTTGGCTAAACCAAAATAGAGCGGTCAGTCATACGCCATAAGCGGTAAGCGCCATAAAGTAATATGTAGTTGCGCATTTACCGCTGTGGCTCTATATCTTATAATTTGGTGGTGAAAACAGGCTGGCCCTACTCCTTGCCACTGACAGCCCTAGTTGGCAGTTTTTTAATTATTCTACTTTGCGTACTGTTAACCAGCCCGGCTAGAAACATTGGATATGGTCTGGTTTTTTTTGCGAGCTTGGCAGTGTTTTTAATCAGTTTAGGCCATCTGATTGTCCATTTGCGCCGAGGCACAATGACTAAACTTAACCGTTTAAGAGTGATAATCGTTAGCGTGGCAATAGTTTTAGCCGCTATGTTTAAGAGCGCCCAATCCTTAGGGTGGGCAGATGGCTTACTGCTAATAGCGGCAACTTTGGGCGTTTTGTTTTATATTGGGCGCCGGGCTTAGTGAATCTAAAAGCTTATTAGTATAATAAAAGATATGAACCAGGGCAGGGGTGAGTCTCAACCAGTCGGGCCGTCGTCTGAACAGGCTCCGTTGCCGCAGACTCCAGAACAAGTCCCAGAACAGCTAGAAGCAGCCCCAGCCCCTGCCCCCGAAGCCTCACCAGGCAAGCGTCCGCCGCAAATTACCCCGGTTACTGACGGTGATGATACAACGATAGCTCCTCCAATCATTGCTGATGATGTTGACGAGGCTACACTAGCCCCCGAGATTGACAAGTTAAAAGCACCTACTAAAGAGGTCGATCGAATAGAAAAAGAGTGGGTTGATAAAGCCAAAGCGGTAGTGGCCCAGACCCAGGACGACCCCCATGAACAAAAACACCAGATGAGCAAGGTAAAAGCTGCTTATGTCCGGCAGCGCTTTGGCAAAACTATTCGGACAGATGAAGTAGCTATTTCATGAGTCTTCTGATAATTTTAGGGGTTATTTTGGCTCTTGCCGCCGCTGGTGCCGGGGGTGCTTATATCTACTTACGTCAGCTCTTTAGGGAGCAAAAAAACTATGAACGGGGGCTTAAGATGGTCCCCTTGCTTATTCATTTGCCGCCATTATCGGATGATACAGAGGCTAGCGGCCGGGATGTTCGCGACGTAGCCGATGAAAATATCTCCCGCGCCCAAGTTCTGTATAGCATCTTATCTAGCACCTTTCAAAAAGGCTTTAGACCTAGATTCTATGGCCAGCGTCATATTGCCTTAGAAATTGTGGCCAACAAGGGCTTGGTGCACTTTTACGCTGCCGTACCAGTAGCGTTGGTAGGGGTAGTAGAACAAGCCATAGTTAGTGCGTACCCGACTGCTCGCCTAGAAGAGGCCCCGGAGCACAATATTTTTAGTCCGGTTGGGCGAATAACGGGCACAATGGGCGGTGAACTAGTTTTAAAAGAAAATTTTGCCTACCCAATAGCCACTTACCAGGATTTAAAGCGCGATAGCATGCAGGCGCTGCTTAATGCCCTTTCAACATTAACCAAAGATGATGGTGCGGGCGTACAGATTTTGCTTAGGCCAGCTGAGGCTTCTTGGCGCAAAAAAGCCACTACCGAAGCCGATAAGAAACGTCGCGGCGGTAGCCCTAAACCGGGCGGTCCAGCAGCGGTTTTTTGGTACTTGGGCCAAGTCTTTAGTGCTTTAACTAAACCGCCAGATACTTCCTCAACCGATAAAGAATCTGGTCCGTCGGACATATCGTCTCTTGACCAATCGATAATTGCGGCTATTGAAGAGAAAACCAAGCAGCCAGGCTACGAAGTGTTAATTCGTTTGGTAGCTTCTTCGAACATTTCCCATCGGGCCCAAACTATTTTAAACAACCTGGTAGCAACCTTCGCGCTGTTTGATGCCCCAGGCAAGAATGGTTTCAAATTTGTACCTACTAAGGATATCGAAAACTTTGTGACGGCTTATATTCTGCGCTTTTTTTCGCCAGACAATACCTCTAACATCTTAAATGCCACCGAACTAGCCACTTTGTTTCACTTCCCAGATCAACAAAATATCCCGACCAGCCAGTTAGGCAGGCAGGCTTCAAAACAGGTTGATGGGCCGCGTAACATCCCCGAAGAGGGATTACTTCTTGGCTACAACATGTTTCGGGGAGCTAAAAAACCAATTCGGCTAGCCGAGGCCGATCGGGCCCGCCATATGTACGTGGTAGGCCAAACCGGAACCGGTAAATCAACTTTTCTAGAAAACCTAGCCTTGCAAGATATGCTGTCTGGTCGCGGCTTTGCCTTTGTGGATCCGCATGGCGATACGGCAGAAAAACTGCTGTCCATGGTGCCAAAAGAGCGAACAGAAGACGTAATTTATTTTTGCCCGGCCGACATGGATTACCCCATGGGCCTTAACATGTTTGAAGCCCAAACCGTCGACCAAAAGGACTTTCTGATCCAAGAAACTATCAATATGCTTTATAAGCTTTATGATCCGCAAAGGCAGGGAATTATTGGGCCGCGCTATGAACATATATTCCGTAATGCCGCACTTTTGATCATGGCTGACCCTGCCGGTGGTACTTTTATAGACATCCCCAAGCTTTTTAGGGACCCAGCGTACGTGGAACAAAAGCTTAAACATGTTACCGACCAAAATGTTATGGAGTTTTGGCGAAAAGAAATGCCCCAATGGCAGCGCTCCAATGAGTTCGGAGATATCATCAGCTGGTTTGTTTCCAAATTTGGAGCTTTTTTGTCTAACGAAATGATGCGAAATATCATTGGCCAAACTAAAAGCAGCTTTAACCTGCGGAAAATTATGGACGAGGGCAAAATCTTGCTGGTTAACCTGTCGCGCGGCCGGACCGGCGACCTAAACTCGCGCCTCTTGGGCATGATTTTTGTGATGAAGTTTGAGGCGGCGGCGATGAGCCGAGCTGACGTACCAGAAGAATACCGTAAAGATTTTTGCTTATATGTTGATGAGTTCCAAAACTTTTCGACCGATTCTTTTGCTGACATCTTGTCCCAAGCCCGCAAGTATCACTTAAATCTGATAGTGGCTAATCAATTTACCACCCAGTTATCTGAAGAAGTCCGGGATGCGGTATTCGGTAACGTTGGTTCGGTAGTCTGTTTTAGGGTTGGCACAAACGATGCCGAGTTTTTGGCCAAGCAGTTTGCGCCCGTCTTTGATATTGATGATCTGCAATTTTTGCCTAATGCCAACACAGCCGTTCGAATGATGATTGGTGGTGTACCGGTCCAGCCGTTCTCGATGGCGACTCTGCCGCCGCTGGGTAGCCCCAACGTCCAGTTGGCAGAGGCCTTAAAGCAACTTTCGGCAGCTAAGCATGGTCGCCCTAAAAGTGAGGTTGAGTCCGGAATCTTCTCTAGGCTTAAAACCATCGCTCCGCCTAGGCCCACATTTTCGTCAGCTTATGGCCCGGTTGGCTTGCCTACCGGCCAGGCAGGCCAACCGGGCGCCCTGCCTTCCACGGCGGTTGCGGCTGGATTTCTGCCGCCAACGGCTAAAAGTCCCCCATCTGGGCCATCAAGAGGCCCGTCTGGCTCGTCTTTTCTTGATGAATGGTTAGCGAAGCGTAAGGCCACGTCAACGGCTTCTAGGGCCTCTATAACGCCTCAGAGTAGAGCTGATTCAAATAACTTGGCTAGTGAGCAAATTATCCAGCCAAGCCCGGCTGGCGAACTTAAAATACACCGAGATTTAACTCCTCAACGCAAGCCCGGCGGGGACGGGCCGGCATCTGGTGTGGTCCACATCGACCCGGAAGGTAATTTAACCTAAACTTTAGAGCGCTAAGAAAGCTTGTTTAGACGGTCTTTTTCTTCTATAATTAAGGGCGAATGAGCCAACAAACATCCGCGGGGGAATCTTTGCTGTGAGTGCCAAAAAAATCGCCTCCGGCCATAGCTACGATGCCAGCCAAATCCAAGTCCTAGAAGGCCTTGATCCGGTCCGTAAACGGCCGGGAATGTTCATTGGCTCGACCGGTTATGAGGGTTTGCACCATACCATTAAAGAGCTAGCCGACAATGCCATAGACGAAGTTATTGCCGGCTTTGCTACCGAAGTTAAAGTGATACTTCGAGCCGATGGCGGCGCCACAGTTTCTGATAATGGCCGCGGCATTCCAGTAGGCATCCATCCTAAAACCAAGAAAAATACCTTAGAAACCGTCCTAACCACCCTTCATGCTGGGGGTAAGTTCGGCTCCGGTGGCTATAAAGTCTCCAGCGGCCTGCACGGCGTGGGTTCGAGCGTAGTTAACGCCTTGTCTAAACACATGATTGCGCAGGTAAGCCGCGACGGTTTTACCTGGACTCAGGAATATAAAAAAGGCGTGCCGTCGACTAAATTAATTAAAGGTCCGGCAACCTCCGATACCGGTACGACCATAACTTATTACCCGGACGAGACGGTTTTTGAGGCGGTGGTGTTTGATTTTGACTTTGTGGTTAATTATCTACGCCATCAATCCTACTTAACCAAGGGCGTTAAAACTTCTGTCTATGACGAACGTACCGGCCAAGCCTACGGCTTTTATTTTGAAGGCGGTATTCAATCTTACGTGCGCCACCTAAATTTTGGCAAAGAGGCGCTTGATGAAGAAATTTTTTACGTAGAAAAAGAGATTAAAGAAGCCATTGTCGAAATTGCTTTGCAATATAGCGATGCTTATACCGAAACTGTCATGGCCTTTGCTAATAACGTTTATAACCCCGATGGCGGTATGCACTTAACTGGTTTTAGGACAGCTTTAACTAGGGTAGTAAATGATTATATCCGCAAAAACGGCATGATAAAAGACAAAGAAGAGAACTTAACCGGTGAAGATTGCCGGGAAGGGCTAACCGCTGTGATACTAGTAAAAATTCCCGATCCTCAATTTGAGGGCCAGACCAAAAATAAACTGGGCAACCCCGAAGTACGCAGTTATGTTGAGCAAGTTATGAATGAATGGTTTAGCTACTATCTTGAAGAACACCCAGCTATTGCTCGCAAAATTGCCGATAAGGCCTTGCTGGCCGCTAGGGCCCGCAAGGCAGCTCGCGCCGCCCGCGACAACATTATCCGAAAAGGCGCCTTGGAAGGTGCTAGTTTACCTGGCAAACTGGCCGATTGCGCTACGCGCGACCGGACCCAGGCCGAGCTGTTTATCGTCGAGGGCCAATCAGCCGGCGGTTCGGCTAAAGACGGCCGAAACAGCTACTACCAGGCTATTTTGCCGCTGCGCGGCAAGGTTCTAAACGTTGAGCGGGCCCGGCTGGATAAAATGCTGGCCAACCAAGAAATCTTGAACTTGATTAAGGCCATGGGCGTGGGCATAGAAGAGCAATTCGATTTAGCTGGCCTTAGGTATGAGCGGGTCATCATAATGACTGATGCTGATGTCGACGGTTCTCACATAACAACTTTGCTGATGACGCTGTTTTTCCGCCATATGCGGCCGGTAATTGAGGGCGGACACTTGTATGTCGCCCAACCGCCGCTGTTCGGCATCGGAGTTGGCAAAAAACGCCACTATGTCCAAACGGAGGAAGAGCGAGATGATTACCTCGATAAATTAATCGAAGAACGCCGCGCCAATGGTGTCAGAATCGACAAATTAGACGACAAAGCCAAACAAGCCGGAATCCCAGCGCCCCAGCGCTATAAGGGCCTGGGCGAAATGGATGCCGACCAGCTTTGGGAGACTACTATGGATCCGGCTAACAGGGTGTTGGTGCAGGTAAAAGTCCAAGATGCCGAAAAAGCTGACGCTATCTTTAGCAAGCTAATGGGCACCGAGGTCGAAATGCGTAAAAACTTTATCCAATCAAGAGCCAAATTCGCTAAAGACTTAGATATTTAAAGATGGACGATAGAGCCAACCAATTGGTGCCTACCACTGACAAGCACTCCAAGCTGGTCTTAGACCGGTCGGTGGAAGAGGAAATGGAGACTAGCTACCTCAAATACTCCATGAGCGTAATCGTGGCCCGGGCCTTGCCAGACGTTCGAGACGGACTAAAGCCGGTCCATCGGCGAATCTTATACGTCATGAACAAAAATAACCTTACAGCCGGCGCCAAGCACACTAAAAGTGCCCAAATTGTCGGTGATGTGATGGGTAAATACCACCCTCACGGGGATACGGCCATATATGATGCTATGGTCCGCTTGGCCCAGCCGTTCTCTACGCGCTATCCGCTGGTTGACGGCCAGGGTAACTTTGGCTCGATGGATGGCGACCCGGCTGCCGCTTATCGTTATACCGAAGCCCGTATGACCAAAGCCAGTGAGGCCTTGCTAGAAGACATCGATAAAGAAACTGTGCCTTTTCGTGATAACTTCGACGGCTCGCATCAAGAGCCAGAAGTTTTACCAGCTAAATTGCCTAATCTGCTGCTTAACGGCCAAATTGGCATAGCGGTCGGCATGGCCACTAACATTCCGCCACATAACTTAGGCGAGCTGGTCGATGCCACCTTGACTCAAATCGATAACCCGGCGGCCACGCTCGACGACCTAATGGTGCACCTAAAGGGGCCCGATTTTCCAACCGGGGCCATAGTTTATGGCAAAGAATCCATCCGCACAGCTTTTGCCACTGGCCGTGGAGGCGTAGTTGTACGGGGTGTAGCTAATATTGAAGAATCCGCTAAAGGTCGCAACCGGATTGTGATAACCGAGATTCCCTACGCCGTTAACAAAGCTGGCTTAGTTGAGAAAATTGCCGATTTAGTTAGAGAAAAAAGGCTTACTGGCATTAACGATATCCGTGACGAGAGTTCTAGAGGCTCGGTAAGGGTGGTTATAGATCTTAAAAAAGATGCCTATCCTAAAAAGCTACTTAACCAACTTTATAAGCTAACACCTCTCCAATCAGCCTTTCACTACAATATGCTGGCTTTAATCGACGGCATTCAGCCAAGGGTTTTAGGGGTCCAGGATGTCATAAATGAACATATTAAACACCGTCAGAACGTTATTCGAAAACGCACTGAATTTGAGCTTCGAAAAGCCCAAGATAGAGCCCATGTCTTGGAAGGCTTAAAAACTGCCCTAGACCACATTGATGAGGTTATAAAAACCATCCGGGCCAGCGCTACCTCAGAGGTTGCCCAGGTTAATTTGATTAAAAAGTTCAAGTTGACCGAAATCCAAGCCAAAGCCATCTTAGCCATGCAGCTTCGAACCCTGGCAGGCCTTGAGCGCAAGAAAATAGAAGACGAACTAGCCGATCTTATTAAGTTAATAGCCAAACTACAGTCAATTTTAGCTTCAGAATCGGAAATTTTTAAAATTATCAAAGAAGAACTGGTGGAACTTAAGAGGCAATTCGCCGATCCCCGCCGTACAAAAATAGTCGCCACTGAGCTAGGCAAATTAAGTGACGAAGATTTAGTCCCCGAAGAGCAAGTTGTTGTTACTCTTACATCGGCTAACTACATCAAACGAACTTCAATAGTGGATTATAAGCGTCAAGGCCGCGGTGGTAAGGGACGGAGAGGAATGGCCACAAGGGAAGAGGATATTATCGAGCACGTTGTTAATAGCTCAACACATGATTACTTACTTTTCTTTACTAACAAAGGAAGAGTCTTTCGAATCAAGACTTATGAAGTTCCGGCTGTGGGACTCAATGCCAAGGGCGTAGCTATTATTAATTTACTGCAGCTTCAGCCTGAAGAAGATGTTAGTTCAGTCATAAATATCAGCAAACAAAAACTAGGCTCTGGACATCTCCTAATGTGTACCGTAAGAGGAGTAGTCAAGAAAACTCCTTTTGAGCAGTATCAAAATGTTCGAGCTAGCGGCTTAATCGCCATTAAATTAGATGAAGGCGACGAGCTAAAGTGGATACGCATGACTTCTGGGGACGACGAAGTTATTATTTCGACGGCTCAGGGTCAAGCTATCCGATTTTCCGAGAAAGATGCTAGACCGATGGGGCGGGCATCCCGCGGTGTACGCGGCATTCGACTTCGCACCGGCGACCATGTTATCGGCATGGATATTGTTCAAAAGGATTCGTCGCTTTTTGTAATAAGCGAATACGGTTACGGCAAGCGTACTAAGGTTGAGCAATTTACCGCTCACCGACGGGGCGGCGTGGGCATTCGCTCGGCTATAGTAAATAAGAAGACCGGCAAATTGGTAGGGGTTAAGACCCTAGTAGGAGTTGACCAGGAAGTCATAATCATTTCTACCTCCGGCCAAACTATTCGACTGGGCTTAAAAAACATTCCTCAGCTGGGCCGAGCTACTCAGGGAGTTAGGATTATGCGCCTCAACGAGGGTGATTCAGTAGCCTCTCTTGCTCTAGTCGAAAAAGTCGACGAAACAGACGAAGAATCCAGTGGCGAGGCAACTAGTAGTGGGGAAGAATCCCCCCAGCCGTCAGTTACGGTTAAACAAAAGCCTAAAAAGGCTGCTCCAAAACCCAGCAGTAGACTTTCGAGCCGGCCTGCTAAGCAGGCTAAAGCGCCAAAGGCGCAATCTCGAAAGCTCACTACTGGAAAACCAGTCGTTAAGGCTAAAGTAAAGCTAAGCAAGTAATCATTGCCTACCATTGACACCTCTTAAGCCGTCAGCCTATAATAGGCATAGCTTTTAGGGTGTCTTGTTTCTTTTAGCCTCCATTTTGAGGCGCCAGATATAGGAGCTTCGACCCGCGGTTTCCACCAAAACTGTAAGTCGAGCAAGTGAGAAAAAGTTCTCACCCGGCCTTAAAGCGCTCGTTAAAAACTAAGTAGTGCAAATCAACGTCAGTTCATATTGAGTTTTAAACTCATTTTTTGAAGAGTTTGATCCTGGCTCAGGATGAACGCTGGCGGCGTGCTTAATACATGCAAGTCGAGCGGTAAGGCTCTCACTATTTGCTGGATGAGACAGGAACGGGCACCCGGAAGGGCTGGCCGTATCAGAACAAAGAGGTAAACGCTTTAAAGGCTGTCAAATACATCAAGCAAGTTGTGAGAGTACACGAGCGGCGGACGGCTGAGTAACGCGTAGGAACGTACCCTAAAGTGAGGGATAAGCCCGGGAAACCGGGTCTAATACCGCATAACCTCTTCGGAGAAAAGTATTTATACGCTTTGGGAGCGGCCTGCGTCCGATTAGCTTGTTGGTGAGGTAAAGGCTCACCAAGGCGACGATCGGTAGCTGATCTGAGAGGATGATCAGCCAGACTGGGACTGAGACACGGCCCAGACTCCTACGGGAGGCAGCAGTAGGGAATCTTCCACAATGGGCGAAAGCCTGATGGAGCAACGCCGCGTGCAGGAGGAAGGCCTTCGGGTCGTAAACTGCTTTTATCTGTGACGATTTTGACGGTAGCAGATGAATAAGGATCGGCTAACTCCGTGCCAGCAGCCGCGGTCATACGGGGGATCCAAGCGTTATCCGGAATTACTGGGCGTAAAGAGTTGCGTAGGTGTCTTGCCAGGTTTCTGTTCAAATACCAAGGCTCAACTTTGGAAAGGACAGAAAAACCGGCAGGATTGAGGATAGGAGAGGTAGATGGAATTTCTAGTGTAGGAGTGAAATCCGTAGATATTAGAAGGAACACCGATGGCGTAGGCAGTCTACTGGCTCATTGCTGACACTAAGGCACGAAAGCGTGGGGAGCGAACGGGATTAGATACCCCGGTAGTCCACGCCGTAAACGATGGATGCTAGCAGTTATGAGTATCGACCCTTGTAGTAGCGAAGCTAACGCGTTAAGCATCCCGCCTGTGGAGTACGGGCGCAAGCTTAAAACATAAAGGAATTGACGGGGACCCGCACAAGCGGTGGAGCGTGTTGTTTAATTCGACGGTAAGCGAAGAACCTTACCAGGGTTTGACATCCTTGGAATTTCTCCGAAAGGAGAAAGTGCCTTCGGGAACCAAGTGACAGGTGTTGCATGGCCGTCGTCAGCTCGTGTCGTGAGATGTTTGGTTAAGTCCATCAACGAGCGCAACCCTTATAGTTAGTTGAATTTTTCTAGCTAGACTGCCCCGGTAACGGGGAGGAAGGAGGGGATGATGTCAGGTCAGTATTTCCCTTACGCCTTGGGCCACAAACACGCTACAATGGCCGGTACAAAGGGCCGCTAAGTCGCAAGACGGAGCAAATCCCATCAAAGCCGGTCTCAGTTCGGATCGGGGGCTGAAACTCGCCCCCGTGAAGCTGGAATCGCTAGTAATGGTAAGTCAGCACATTACCGTGAATACGTTCCCGGGTCTTGTACACACCGCCCGTCAGACCATGAAAGTCGCCAATACCCGAAGTGTCTGTATATTCGGATCCTAAGGTAGGGGAGATGATTGGGGTTAAGTCGTAACAAGGTATCCGTACCGGAAGGTGCGGATGGATTACCTCCTTTCTAGGGAGTAAAACTAGCACCCGAGCAGGGTAACCTGCTTTAAGAGCTAGGTCGGTCTTGGTAAGCTAAACCGGCACTGGTAGCTTACTCACCCGCCTTAAGCGGGCAAGATAGGTGCCACCCAAACGACTGTCGTTGAGATGCACTACCTAGTTTTTAACCTAAAAAAGCTCCGTTTGGGGAGCTTTTTTTGCTACAATACTTCAACTCTCGTTATACTTAAATAAGGGGTTGTAGTCCGCCGGCTGGCGGACGCGTCACTGGAAATGTAAATCGATAATCTATAGAATTTGGCTGGTGGGCGGCTAGCTCAGTGGTTAGAGCGCTTCACTGATAATGAAGAGGTCCCTGGTTCAAATCCAGGGTCGCCCACCAGGCGGATTCTATCCGCTCATTTTCCGGAGCAGAAATCTGCGAGGACTAATGACGAGGTCCCAGGTTAGCCCCGCGCGAATAGCCGGAGCGCTGTCCTGGCAACCCCACCAGGGGCATTAGCTCAGTTGGCTAGAGCACCACATTTGCAATGTGGGGGTCGTCGGTTCGAGTCCGACATGCTCCACCATTAACACTCAATTTTACCTGTTAAAGCTTCATTGAAACTCTGCTGCACAATAGGGTAGGAAGCTTTTTTTATTGCCGGTTTATTCCTCTTGGGCTTATAGGCTACGCCAGTAGTCAATATGCCGCCATCATCAGAATAATGAAAATTTATGACTCTTTTAATGCCATTACAGGCTGCAATCCGGTAGAAATCTCTGTAAAATACACCTTGCTCTCGGGGGGTTAGAGGTTTTCGAGTAGAAGCCTTTTTCTTGGTGTAATGTTTTTTCAGGCTGGCTGGCACAGTTGTTATGGCGCCTACTTCTGTTATCCACTTTTCCATATACCCGAAACCTTCATCAATAGTTAGATTGAGTCGCTGAATATATTCTACTGCTGCTTGGCTGCTTTGGGCATCAGGACCATTAGCGTAATAGTGATATGACATTACGTCGGCTATTTTATTCTTAATTTTTTGTTCTTTTACTATCTCTGCCATGCGCCGAAGGAACTTGCCGGCATCACGTTGCCGCAATTCCCCGGCTATGATTCTGAAATTTAACCCTAATGATTCCGCTTTTTGATGTAGGCGGCCATAGGAGTACTCGTAAAGGGATATGACTTGTTTGGGTGCCACCCACTCACCATTAATGTATTGGTTACGGAGAAATAAGGGATTATTGGGTTCATTAAATAAGCTGATGTTCAAGCTAGGTGGGGATTGCGCGCATCCTTGATCGCCGTAAAGTTGATCCATCATATTGATGATAGCTGTGAGGTATTTGCGTTTTTCTGAGGCCGTTGTAGGGATATAACCCAGTTCTTTGTTCTGATAGCGCCCCTCCCAACTGATAATTAAATCTAGGTCATTTTGAGCGGCTACATTAGCAGTATTACAAAGCCGTTTTAGGTCATTATGTACGCTTATGCCCCCTCGGGTATATGGGTTGGCAATCCGGATAGTATTACTGCCTACATCAGTAACTCGCTGGGCCTCAGCGTGTGCCTCCCCGCTATTTTCCACCCAGACTTTATTAGTGCTAAAGCCGACCCCCTGCAGTAAAGCTGTTTGTTGCTCAGAGCTATCGACGTTTGTTAAGGCATTAGCGGCCCTTCGAGTTTCATTGGAATAAGGAGTGCTATAGCTTTCTGCTAAAACGGGGAAACTAAGGGCTATGGCGCAGGCCCCAAGGCAGGTCAAAAGCCGCTTGGGCAGGATTTTGCGGGAGACTTCTGGCGGCTCTTGAGCCAAATCGGGATGTTCTAATACAGGGCTTTCAAAGCCCATTTGATGAGGCATTATTGCTTTTGTTTTTATCACATTTTGCGCAAAACGGACATGTGTAGAGGCTAAAATGTAACCTTTTTTACATCGGTTATGGCTTGACCACCCCTGTTAAAGCGTGATAGTATGACCAGGTACGAGGAGACTAGCTATGAGCAAACAATTAACCATTACGGAGGCTACCTGCTAAAGGAGCAATAATTGTTTGTTGCTAGCTGGTCGCCCTCCGGGGCGTTTTTTTATATCTTGCCCCCGAGCGAACAGTACAGAACTTTAAAAATTAGGTTAAGCAAACGACGGCTTGGTGAAAACCAATAGCTAGTCAATTGCACTAAATATAACTATGGGATTTGTCTCATAGTTTCGTAAAAAGTTACTCAAGCGCGCATAAAGGATGCCTTGACGTAAGACACCGATGAAGGACGTAGAAGGCTGCGATAAGCCGCGGGGAGCTGCCCAACAAGCTTTGAACCGTGGATTTCCGAATGGGGAAACCTTGGCAGATTAATATCTGTCAGCGTCTGCCTGAATCTATAGGGTAGAATAGCGGTAAGCTGGGGAACTGAAACATCTTAGTACCCAGAGGAAGAGAAAGTAAACAACGATTCCCGAAGTAGTGGCGAGCGAAACGGGAAGAGCCCAAACCTTTTTAAGTTTCCATCTGTTAATCAGGTGGATAAATTGGTAGATGAATACTTAGATACGGGGTTGTGACAAGTAATTAACCAGTGCGGAGCTCTGGATTTATCCAGCTTTCCGTACTCGTGGCAGGTGCTACCATTAGCCTGCATAAGGAAATTCCGAGGCAAGCAGAACAACCTGGAAAGGTTGGCCAAAGACAGTGAAAGCCTGGTATGCCAAGTGTCGGAACCCTTATAACTACTTATAACTTGTGCGTTTTAGCGCAAGCTTTGTCGAGTAGGTCGGGACACGTGAAACCCTGACTGAAACCGGGGGGTCCACCCTCCAAGGCTAAATATGTCTTACGATCGATAGTGAACAAGTACCGTGAGGGAAAGGTTAAAAGTCCCCCGGATAGGGGAGTGAAATAGAACCTGAAATTATGTGCGTACAAGGAGTCGGAGCCCCTCACCACTTTCATCAAGTGCTAAACTGGCAGAATGTATTATTTGTACGTTCTGCGAAGTGAGCAGGATGGAAAATTTTATGTTGGCATAACGGATGATACAAACCGCCGTTTAGCCGAACATAATAATGGTTTTTCAAAAGCGACCAAGCCGGACAGGCCGTGGAAGCTAATCTATTTTGAAGCCTACACAAGTTTATCGCTTGCTAGGAGAAGAGAAGTAAGATTGAAAAACCATGCAAGAGGATTTCAAGAATTGAAGAAAAGAATTCTTGATGAAAGTGGTGAGGGGTGACGGCGTGCTTTTTGTAGAACGATCCAGCGAGTTAATTTTGCTTGGCAAGCCTAAGCCATTTGGCGGAGGCATAGTGAAAGCGAGGGTTAATAGCCCGATAAGTCAGTAGAATTAGACCCGAAACCAAGTGAGCTAACCATGGGCAGGCTGAAGCGTGGGTAAAACCACGTGGAGGGCCGCACCGTAGTGAATTGCAAAACACCCGGATGACCTGTGGTTAGAGGTGAAATGCCAATCGAACTTGGAGATAGCTGGTTCTCCTCGAAATAGCTTTAGGGCTAGCGTTGTACGGTAGCTACCTGGGGTAGAGCTCTGTTTTGGATTAGGGCCGGTAACGGTACCTACCCTTGACAAACTACGAATACGGGTAGTGGAACTACAGCAGTCAGAACGTGGGGGCTAAGCTCCACGCTCAAAAGGGAAACAGCCCAGATCGCCAGCTAAGGTCCCTAAATTTACACTAAGTGGGAAACGAGGTGGGATTTCTAAAACAATGAGGATGTTGGCTTAGAAGCAGC
>JBBDZU010000005.1:0-2348 GCA_040900055.1 Saccharimonadales bacterium (SeqCode)
TCGGCCCGACAGGCAATACCCTTATCCAACCCTCGACTAACTCAATTAACGCTTTTTCTGTCCAAAACGCCGCCGGTACCTCTCACTTAATCGGCGGGGACACCCTAAATGCTAGGGTGGCCATCGCCAAACCGACCCCTCCCGACTATACCTTAGACGTCGGCGGTGACATTAATTCCACGACAGCTATTAGGATCGGCGGGGTGGAGATCTGCACCATTGACGGCTGTGCTACCGGCGATCCCGGCAACTACATCCAAAATTCAACTTCACTGCAAACTGCTAACTTTGCCATCCAGTCGGCCGCCAATACATCCGTAGTAGCTATTATCCGAGGCGCCTCTGGCCAATCAGCTGACCTACTAAGATTAATAGCCGGTGACTCCGGCAACCAAGTCTTAACGGTGGCCGCAAATGGAGCCACTACCTTTAAGAACGACACTGACTCAACCACTGCCTTTCAGATACAGAATGCAGCCGGTACCTCAACCCTCCTTATTGCTGATACTACTAACACAAGGATAGGCCTAGGCGCCAGCCCAGCTACCTCACTGCTAACTATTGGCACCAACACCACGACAGCTGCAGGGGGTATTACCTTTGGAACAGATGTGAGTCTTTACCGTCAGGCCGTGAATGTTTTGTCACTAGGTTCTGACGATAAGCTCATTCTAGGTACTGGGGGACTACAATTTTCAGATGGGACTACTCTTACTACTGCTCCTAACGGTGTACCGGCGGGAGCGGTTAATTTCTTTAACCTCGCGAGTTGCCCCTCCGGCTGGACCGAACTCACCGGAGCCCGCGGCCGTTACATCGTAGGCCTACCGCTATCGGGTACGCTGGCGGGGACTCAGGGGACGGCGTTATCAAACGTGGAAAACCGAGCTGTGGGCCAGCACAACCACAGCATTAGTGATCCTGGCCACGGCCACACGCTCTCGAACAAGAACCAGTCCGCGCAGCCTTACTCATTCAATGCGGGCGGCTCCACAACGTTCGCCGACGCCTCGACTGCCTCCGCCAACAACAGCACGACCGGGGTTACCGTCAACAACGCCGGCTCGGTGGCCGGCACCAACGCGCCCTACATACAGTTACTAGTCTGCTCCAAAAATTAATAAAAGAGACAAAGGACCTATTTCTTAAAGGCGTTTACAGGGGCGGGTATATCTGTTAAGCTCTATTTCATATGGCAAAAAAAGCAGTTATTGCAACAGGAGGCAAACAATACCTAGTCTCTGAAGGGGAGGAGCTTGAGGTTGAGTTATTGCCGCCTACTAAAACCATCGACTTTAACCCGTTAATGGTTATTGATGGAGATAAGGTAGCTATAGGTGCGCCAAACGCAGACGGTTTTAAAGTTACAGCGGAGATTATTGAGCAGATAGTAAAGGCCGACAAAGTAACGGCTATTCGATATAAAGCCAAAAAAAGGGTACATAAAACTAAAGGGCACCGCCAGCGCCATACTCGTATAAAAGTAACTAAAATCGGTACTAAAACTACTGCGAGTCCAGCCAAGCACTCGGCTTAGCTTGTGGATAACCGATATAGAGAGTTAAATTTACAACTCTAGAGCACTCTAGCTGGATTCTAATTACCCCTGTAATCTACTCATTGTTATTAATGATACAACATAAATAGCGGGGACAAATAACCTCTTATTTGTCCGGTTTTTACTCCTTGACAACAGTTGGGATATTCAAGATACTTATGCTTAGCTGAAAAACTAATAAAAACAGCTGAACAAAAAAATTAAAATGGCTCGGCAAAAAACTAAGATATGTCCGTCGTGTAGGCAAGCTTTCCGGGCTCGCCGTGACGCTATTACTTGTTCAAACCGCTGCCGAAAACGCCTCTACCGGGCTAAACAAGCTATGGTCTTTGAGGCTAAAAACCTCAAGGCCGAAGCCAAACAAGCTCTCCACCACCTAGAACAGTCTATTGAGAATAGGCTTTCCTCCCCAGGCCACCTAGAAAAAGGCTTCATAGGCGAAGAAACAGCCGTTAAAGCTCCTCCACAGACTACAACCTACCACCTACCACCTAGTCAGCCTCTTAACCTCTCCTCTATACCCATACCTAAACCTTATTCTCCACCGACTCCGCTAACCACAGCTTCCGCTACACCCGCAGCTGTCAGACCACCTGTGGCATCTCCACTGCCTCAACCTGGCTTAACCCCTAAGCTCCAAGCTGTGCCGCTGGGATCTCCGCCACCTCCTACTCCTCAACCAATTTCATCACCCCCACTAACTCCATCAGCTTCTATAACTACCCCTAACCGAACCACCGCCTTCCAAGGCACCATCCCAGTTGCCAAGCCTATAACTTCAATTTTAAGC